>JACNJF010000215.1 GCA_014382695.1 Gammaproteobacteria bacterium
TCCTTTGGAAACAATGCACAACTGGTTATTGCTCCCGCAGGACAAGTCAAAATCTATCTTAAAACCTCCTTACAGGTCGGTAATGAATCCAACATTAATACTGCGGGAAAAGCCGGTAATCTGATTTTTTATCTGTATAGTGCTGCAGATTTTCAACTAGGTAATGCTAATAATGGCAATTCCAACGTAAATTTTAACGGTATTATTTATTCGCCTTTCCCAAATACCGATATAGATTTTGGCAAAAATAATAAAATTAGCGGGGCCATCCTGAGCGCTGGTGAAGTGGATGTGGGCAATAATACCCAGTTCGATTATAGCGCGAGTGTACAGGCGGAAGTGATTGGGGCGCTCGGCTGTCAGCCAGCTAACCATCTTCGGATTGAACATGACGGCAGTGGCGTCATCAATCAGGCGGAACTGGTGCGGGTAAAGATCTGTGCAAATACAGCCTGCAGTAGTTTTCTCAGTTTTCAGAATAGTGCTTTGATGACGCTGTCATCAGCGCCATCCATAAATGCGAGCTGGTCGGTTAACCCGGTATCTAGCGTGAATGGTGTAGCCAGTTCCAATTTTAGCGCTACCACAGCGAGCACCTATAACCTCGGTATCAGCAGTTTCATGATCGGCGGAGTTGTACAGAGTGGCTATACGGTGAAGTGCCTGAATACCACGACCCTGGTGTTGAATGATTGCAATATGGTTATCAAATCGGCGGTGCATCATTATGCGATAACCCATGCCGGTACAGGCGTGACCTGTGAGGCAGAGTCGGTGACCATCACCGCGCACAATGCCAGCCATACACCCGTCCCTCCCTCTGCTACTACGAAGATCAACCTGACAACCTCTGTCACTAATGATGGCTGGTCTTTACGCAGCGGTAGTGGGGTATTTAGCGCGCCGAATCAATATACCTTCAATGGCGTTGAGACTTCGGTGCAGTTGTGGCTTAAAAAAACGACTGCTACGACGCCTCCACATATCGATATCGATGTAACGGATGGTGTTGCGCGCGATATCGATGATGCCGGTACCGAAGACCGCGCGCTGGAGTTTCGAGATACTGCGCTGAGGTTCTATGCGGATGGTAACTACAATACGATTGCTACCCAGATAGCCGGTAAACCTTCCGATGTCGATACTGGTATTCAGGCGTTGACCCTGCGTGCTATCCAGACTAATACTAATACCGGTGCCTGCCAGGCCAGATTAACCGGCGAACGCACGGTCCAGATGGCATTTGAATGTGTCAGTCCGGCCACCTGTAAAACAGTTAACGGGGTTTCGATTACCGATAGCACTCGCGGGGTTGCTACACCGATTGCCGGGATACCGAAAACGACCGTCCCGTTCAATAACTTGACCCTGTTTGCACCGGTTGTGCTGACCTTTAATGCGGCAGGTACGGCCAGCTGGAGCATGAATTATCGAGATGCCGGCCAAATTGGATTACACGCGAGCCTGAGTATTGGCGCAAGCGCCTCGCATCCTGCCGCAGTTTTACAGGGCAGCAGCAATCCCTTTGTCAGTAAACCAGCTGGGCTGTGTGTGTCGTCTCCCGATGCGAACGCGGATTGCGCCACTGCCGATGTCAACTGTACGAAATTTAAAAAAGCCGGTGAGGCCTTTAATCTGGCCGTGCGCGCGGTTGCGTGGGAGAAGGCGGGGGAAACGAATAGTGCTTTTTGTACTGACAATGCAACGACCCCCAATTTTCAGCTAGGGCCCATCAGCCTGAGCCCTAATCCGGTAGGGCCTAAAACAGTTTTGGCGGGCAGTGCAGGGATCAATTCATTTTCTATCGTGAATACGGATAATGGCAATGTGAGTATACCGGGTCAGACCATTTCTGAGGTTGGGGTATTTACTTTTAGCGCAACGCCGCCTGTTTATCTGGGTACCACGATAGCGCCTTCCAGCAGTGCCAATATCGGTCGCTTTTACCCCGATCATTTTGCCCTGTCCGGTGCCAGTATTAATAATCGTATCGCGCTGGGTGGCGGCGCTAATTTTACCTACATGGATGAAAGCCTCGGTTTGAGTTATACCCTGACTGCGCAAAATATAGCCAATGTAACGACCCAGAATTACACCACAGCGAGTGGCTTTGCGCGACTTGATACACCGGCTGAACTGAACTATGCGGCTGCCGATATTACCCTGCCGATCAATCTGACTACGCGATTAAGCAGCGGAATTCCGCTTATGAGCTGGACAGGTGGAGTCATGACGATTGCCGATACGGCTAGGATTACCCGCAATGCCACTGCCGATGGTTCATATCTACTGTATATCGGGTTGGCTCCGGTCGATGAAGACCTGGTAAAGCTGGCAAGCTATGATCTGGATGTCGATGGAATTGGCACTCCACTCAATGATCACGCGTTGATTGCGACCACGCAAATACGTTTCGGCCGCATCGCGTTAGGCAATACCTTTGGCTCTGAGTTACAGGCTTTGAGCATGCCGCTGACAGCAGAATTTTTTAACGGTAGCAATTTCGTTATGAATGCCGATGATAGCCTGACGCCCCTAATTACCACTCGTTTTGTGCTCTCCAGCGCGGTTGAGCTGGGGCAGACCGACGGTGATATCCAGGTCGTTCCCGGGGCAACTTCTGTTGCCTCGTTCAATAACCCGTTACTGGCTGGCAATGGAGGGTTGTCATTCTCTGCACCAGGCAATGCCGGCTTTATCGAAGTCAGGCTCGATCTGTCGACGCTGCCATACCTGCAGTTTGACTGGGATGGTAACGGTGTGATTGAAGATCCGCTAGCCAGAGCCACTTTTGGTATCTTTAGCGGTAACTCAAAGCAAATCTATTACCGCCAGATTTTTCAGTAGGATCTTAAATTTTTTCGTAAAGCATTCCGGGTGAGTCAAACGGACGCGTGACAAAGCCGAGGTGCTTGTAAAAGGTTTCGGCTCCTTTGGCAGCAAATAAATGAATGCTGTGGATATCTGCCATCTCACATTTGTTGACCAGTTTACGGATGATCGCACTGCCGATACCCTGACCCTGCCACATCGGTGACACCATAACATCGTTGATGGTGGCATACACAACACCGTCTGAAACCACTCTGCCGAATCCGATCAGCTGATCCTTTTCATACACCGAAACCACGCAGAAGCTATTACTGATAGCCTGTTCCAGCTCTTCTGGGCTGAGGTTGAGGGATTCATTCCATCCGGTAGCAATGTAAATGGGATAAAATTCGGTTTTTTTAGGGATCTTGTAAGTATATTGCATCGTCTAGTCGCCGTTATTAATAGAAGAGATTAAGGTCTGTCATTCAGCCAGTATTAATTTAACCTGTTTACAATGGTCCCGTCAGTGAGATCAGGCACTGACGGTTTGGCCCATTAAGCCATCGGGGATTTTTTTGATCAGCCCCGATCGGTTTATCCAGTTGACCTGCAGAGTCATTCTGCAGGTCTGTTTTAACGGCTGGTATGGGTACGCCTTAGCCTGTCACCACCGCAGAAAATTAATTCTGCATCATGTCGGAATTTTATTCCAGCGCACTATTTTTCAGAAGTTGCATGAGCGCGTGAATTTACTTTTCAAAACAACGCCAATTTAAAGGTGTCAGGGTAAGATTACGCCCTGATTGATGCCGTGATTGGTTTCCAGATCAAACGCCTTTTCGCGTTGTTGGTAGTCGTCAATCACCCGTTGTGCAGTCACTGCAAGCGTCGTTTCAAACTCGGTACAGGGCTGAGCTGGCAGTGTAAGCAGGCTTTTTTCGAGTGCCTGAGCCGCTGCGATGGCATAATTTTTATGCTGCTGCTCATGCCCCAAAAGAGCCTGAAAATAACGCTCCCAGCTGGTTTTCAGAGGCTCGCTAATGATCTCGGCAGACTCTAACGCGGGTAGCATGTAGTTAATTTCAACATCGACCGAAAGCTGGGTTAAGCGGCAACGCGAAGCGGATTCCGTCCAGCGGTAATTCCACTTAAGCTTCCATTCGGTATAGGCATGGAAGCGCTGTCCATTATGACCTACAGGACCGTTTTGCTGGACACTTTGTTGGATACTATGGGAGTCCATGCCGGAGACGGAATAATAGCCTGTATTGATATTTATGGAGGGTTCGGCGCTGACTGACAGCGGGGTTAGCATTAGTCCGGCCCGTAATAATGTCGATAACGCAACGCGCATGCTAGCCAAGCAGGAAGTGAAGATGCTTTTTGATGGTTGGCCATTCACTAT
Source organism: Gammaproteobacteria bacterium (assembly GCA_014382695.1). Lineage (GTDB taxonomy): Bacteria > Pseudomonadota > Gammaproteobacteria > JACNJF01. The sequence goes on from JACNJF010000215.1 coordinate 4,220, forward strand.
CGATAATCGAATACACCGCCGTATCACGATAACTGCCATCTGCCGAGCGTTGGTGATTACGTAAAATGCCATCCTGTTTTGCACCGAGACGTTCGATGGCCTGACGCGAGCGCTGATTCAGGTGGTGGGTCCTGAACTCAACCGCAATCGCTGAAAGTTGTTCAAACGCATGCGTCAGTAACAACAGCTTAGCTTCCGTATTCATCGCACTACGCTGGTAGCTTTGTGCATACCAGCTGCAACCAATCTCCAGTCGATGGTGAGTCGAATCCACATGCATAAAGCGGGTAGAGCCGATCACCTTGTTGGTTTTATGCTCATGGATGACGAAAGGAAGTTCGCCGCACTGGTCGCGTTTCTGGAGTGCTGCCTTGACGTATGCACGGGTGTTTTCAGGGGCAGGAATCGAGGTGTACCAGAGTTTCCACAGCTGTCCGTCGCGGGCGGCAGCCTGCAGATCTTTGACGTGCCGGAGTTCCATCGGTTCCAGCGTCACATGCTTGCCCAGTAAAAAGATGGGCTCTATCCAGTGTTCATTCATTTAAGTCAGGCCTGGTTTCATAGCACAAATGCCAGCACCAGCGGAATCACCGCAAGTGCTGCCAGATTGCCGAATAATACAATAGAAGCAACCTGTTTTGGTTGCTGATTAAAGCGTTCCGCAATCATATAGTTCAAGACGGCCGGAGGCAGGGCGCCAAAAACCACCAGCAGCGAAAATTGTTCGACTGAAAGCTGTAGCAGATAACCCGTCGGAATCGCGATAGCCAGTCCACTCAGTGGGCTGATAATGGCCCCGGCAAGACCGATACGCCAATCCTGCCAGTCAATATGGATCAGGCGTACGCCCAGTGCAAACAGCATCAGCGGGATACAGATCTGCCCTAGCATATTGATTGGAACCGCCAGTAGCTGTGGAATATGCAGGTCGAGTAACGAGATCGCCAGGCCGGCAATAGTGGCCAGTATGATGGGTAATCTGGCCAGTGTTAATAACGACGAAGAGCTGTTCATGATCTTCATGCCGACACTGAAATGCAATGTGTTTTCAACAATAAACAGCACTACCGCAGCCGGCAGGGCCTGTTCGCCAAACGCGAAAACCAGTAATGGCAGGCCGAGGTTGCCCGAGTTGTTAAACATCATCGGCGGGATAAAGGTTTTATTCTGAAAGCCCAAGAAGCGCGCCACCGGCCATGCCATCAGCGCTGAACCAAGCACAACGCAGGCAGCGCCGATCGTGAGAGACTGAAACTCAATCAGGTTAAAGCTTTTGGCGGTGAGTACATCAAAGATCAGGGCGGGTACAAAGATATCAATATTCAGCTTATTGGCTGACGCCATATCGGGGGTATGTTTGCGCCCGTACAGAAATCCCAGCAGAACTATGGCAAAGATCGGAAAGATAACACTGAGTAGTTGCCATATCATGGAAAGCACGGGCTCCCGTTAAGGTGTAAGCATTTTAAGAGTTTCCGATCAGTTCAACAGCTGCACTCAATACGCCAATCAGAATCCCGCCAGCGGCAAAATTATAGGCGTATTTGAGCAGTGTGAACTTACGTTTTAATACCTGCCCGATCTGATAGATATCGCGTAGTAACAGTTCACGCGCAGCACGGTTATCGACCAGTTTATCCAGCATAAAGTCGATATATTCCTGTTCGGGAAAGCGGGTGTAAAATCCGAAAAACAGCGGGTTTGGCATGTCTTCCAGGGTCAGTTTATGGTTGCTCCATTTGGCTCTGGGTTTGATCACGAGGATGGCCAGAAACAGGGCAATGATTTCGAGTGAAATGAAAATGCCGAGAAAAATAGTCAGCCGTGTGTTGGTCAAATCAAAGGATGAAATACGGGTTAAGAACAGGGTAAGGAAAATCAGAATAGCGCCTACGATAATGTTGGCCTTCTGGTCGGCCATTACGTTCAGCTGGGTCTGGTTCTGGTGCGCCGTACGAATCGTGTAAATAGTGCCTGAACGGAAATCCATAAGCCCTTAAAATCTAAAGAAAAATCCGTCAGA
>JACNJF010000097.1:0-25258 GCA_014382695.1 Gammaproteobacteria bacterium
AAACCGCTTGAATGATTTTGGTTATTTCAGACTCATTTGTTAATTGGAAAATACTCATATAGTATCCAGCTAAAGTCTCAGTCACTATATGTTGTATCAACTCTGCTCGACACGCTGTCTCATTTAGATTTAATAAAAAGTTAACCGCTCATAGACTTAGTGACTTAGCTTAATCCAGATTATCATCATCAGCGGGCTGTTACCGATGCTGATGAATCCGATAAACGGTAGCCAATTTCAAGCACGTCATTTAATGGCCTTAAAACCAATATCGCTCCGGTAGTAAGCACCTGGCCAGTCGATCTGAGACACGATCTGGTAGGCGGCCTGTTGTGCCTGCTGAATATTGTCACCCAGCGCGACGGCGCATAAAACGCGCCCACCGTTACTAACCAGCTGGTGCTGTTGATTTATTGCCGTTCCGGCATGAAATACCTTAGTATCTGGAGTTTCCCGAGGAATGTTTTTAATCGTTTCACCCTTGTTGTAGTGATCTGGATAACCTCCAGCCGCAAGCACTACACCCAGCGAAACCTTGTCACTCCATTCTATGATTTCTTCATCGAGCTGTTGCTCCAATGCCGCCAGACAATGCTCAACCAGATCTGATTTAAGTCGCATCATGATAGGCTGTGTTTCAGGGTCACCAAAGCGACAGTTATATTCCAGTACCCTGGGTGTACCTTCCGCATCGATCATCAGACCCGCATATAAAAATCCGGTGTAAGTTGCGCCTTCGGCCGCCATCCCATCAACGGTTGGGCGTATTATTTCCTGCATCACTCGTAATGACATTTCATCGGTCACAATCGGTGCAGGAGAGTAAGCCCCCATACCACCGGTATTAGGACCTTTATCGCCATTATCGCGCGCCTTGTGATCCTGTGAAGAAGCCATTGGCATAATGTTTTTTCCATCAACCATGCAGATGAAGCTGGCTTCTTCGCCGCTCAGAAACTCTTCTACCACAACACGATGGCCGGCATCACCAAATGCATTTCCTGCCAGCATATCGCGAACCGCCGTTTTAGCCTGAGCAATGCTGTCAGCAAGGATGACTCCCTTGCCGGCAGCCAGACCATCTGCCTTGATAACGATCGGGGCGCCCATGCGGTCGATATAATCGTGTGCCGGCTGAATCTCGGTAAAGCTCTGGTAGGCTGCCGTTGGGATGTTGTGACGTGCGAGGAAGTCTTTGGTGAAAGTTTTGGAACCTTCCAGCTGGGAAGCTTTTTCACTGGGACCAAATATCTTCAATCCACGGCTCTGGAACAGATCAACAACGCCGATCACCAGTGGCGCTTCCGGCCCAACGATGGTGAGCTCTATATCGTTGTCGAGTGCAAACTGGCATAAAGCCGATATAGCATCGGCCTGGATATCAATATTCTGTACTTTACGCTCGTTTAGTGTGCCTGCATTGCCGGGAGCAACATAGACGGTTTCAACGAGTTGCGATTGAGCGGCTTTCCAGGCCAGTGCATGTTCACGCCCACCGCCACCAATAATTAGTATCTTCATCTTAAACCTGTGTTATCTGTTGGCCGACTTAATGGCGGAAGTGACGCATTTTGGTAAACACCATCGCTATCCCGTGTTCATTCGCCGCTTCGATCACTTCTTTGTCACGCATCGATCCACCGGGCTGGATGATGGCGCTGATGCCGGCTGCATGAGCCGCATCAATGCCATCTCTGAACGGGAAGAAGGCATCCGAGGCCATCACCGAGCCGGTAACTTCCAGACCTGCCTGTTCCGCCTTGATACCGGCGATACGGGCACTGTTAATGCGTGACATCTGGCCGGCACCAACGCCGATCGTCATCAGGTCACGTGCGTACACAATGGCATTTGATTTGACAAATTTGGCTACTTTCCAGCTGAATAAAAGGTCTGCCATCTGGGCTTCAGTGGGCTGGGCTTTGGTGACCACGTCCAGGGTGTCATACAGCGATAAATCGGCATCCTGCACTAGCAGTCCACCATTCACTCTTTTGCTGTCGAGTCGATACACGGATTCTTTCCACTGGCCGCTGGATAACAGTCGCACGTTGGGTTTGGTGGCGATGATCTCTGCTGCGCCCTCACTTACCGACGGTGCGATAATCACTTCGACGAACTGACGTTCGATGATGGCCTGTGCAGTGGCTTCGTCGAGCGGGCGGTTAAAAGCAATAATGCCGCCAAAGGCCGATTCCGGATCGGTGGCATAGGCGCGGTCATACGCAGTCAGGATATTGTCGGTGATCGCGACGCCGCAGGGGTTCGCGTGTTTAACGATGACACAGGCGGGCTGCTCGTATTGCTTCACGCATTCCAGTGCTGCATCCGTATCGGCGATATTATTATAGGAAAGCTCTTTACCCGAAAGCTGTACCGAGGTGGAAATACAGGGTTCAACCAGATTGGTCTCGACGTAGAACGCTGCATTTTGATGCGGGTTTTCACCGTAACGCATGCCCTGAGTGTGATGATATTGAAAGGTAATGGTACGTGGGAAGCGCTTATCCTGTTCTGGCTGAACCAGTCGGCCAAAGTAATTTGCAATCGCGCCATCGTAGCTGGCGGTATGTTCAAACGCCTTAACCGCGAGGGAGAAACGGGTGGCGGCACTCACTGACTGTTGATTCTGTTGCATTTCCTGCAGGACCTGCGTGTAATCCAGTGGATCGATGACTACGCACACACGAGCATTGTTTTTGGCCGCAGAACGTAACATTGCAGGGCCGCCGATATCGATATTTTCGATCGCATCTTCGAGCGTGCAACCGGGTTTGGCGATCGTCTGCTGAAACGGGTAGAGATTAATCACGACCAGGTCAATCGGCTGTATGCCATGCGCCGTCATAATGTCGTCATCGATACCACGTCTGCCGAGTAATCCTCCATGGACTTTTGGGTGCAGGGTTTTGACTCGGCCATCCATCATTTCAGGAAAGCCGGTATAGTCAGAGATCTCCGTGACTGGAATATGATTATCAGCGATCAGTTTTGCGGTGCCGCCGGTAGATATTAATTCTACCCCCTGCTCATGCAATGAACGGGCAAAATCCAGAATTCCGGATTTGTCGGAAACGCTGAGTAACGCGCGACGAATTACTTGATCTGAGTCAGCCATTTTCAGTCCTGAAGTTGAAAACAGCGGATTATAGAGTAAGCAATATCTAACATGAAGTTAGATATCCATTTTTGTGGAAATTAACTACGGATTACGTAGATAAAGGTGTTCCATGGAAGAAAGCAGGAGGGAGATCTTTAATGAGGGATTTCGTACTGTTTCAGTTTTTTACGCAAGGTACCACGATTTATTCCGAGGCAACCGGCCGCGCGCGACTGATTGTTTTCACAGTGATCCATAATCGTAGAAAATAATGGTTTTTCTATTTCACTGATAACTTTTTCATACAGGTTACAGGGTTGTTCACCGTCCAGGTCGCTCAGGTATTGAACCAGCGCTAACTCAACTGACTGCTGTATGGATTGGTTGTATTTTTTCAAGCCGGTTTCTCGTGTAAATCTTATAATAATATTTTTAACTGGTTTTTGTAGCCGCTAATAAAAGCACCAGGCTCCAGTTCTTTTTACGCTAGCGTAAAGACAGATGAAACCCTGAATGATTTATGTCTTTGCGCTGGTGTGGGGTTCTAAACTGGATTTTTTAACCGTAAGGTAACTATCAACAGGCTCTGTCGAGTAAGTCACCATGCAATTGATCAAAAAATTGTTCTATCAGCCCCATCTGTTTAGCCGGGGTTTCGCTTAACATCATCAGGTGTTTATAACGCGCCTGATAAGTACTGTGTTGCCCCAGTTGCCAGTTAATATGCTTACGTGCAATCTGTAAGCCCTGAATTTCGCCATAAAATTCATACAGATTTTGCAGGTGTTGTGACAGCCATTTTTTTCTGTGAAAGAGATCCGGTTCAGCCAGATGATTGCCTGTTTTCAGGTAATGAGCTATCTGATTAAAGATCCAGGGTTTATGTTGAGCTGCACGCCCAACCATAATAGCATCAGCACCGGTGAAGTCTATGACCGTTCGTGCTTTTTTTGCGCAATCGATATCACCATTCGCAATCAGCGGGATACGAATCTGTTGCTTGATAAGGCGAATCGTATCGTATTCTGCGTCGCCATTATATTTGTCTTCACGCGTTCGTCCGTGAATGGTGATGGCCTGAATTCCACACTCTTCAGCGATTGAGGCTATGCGAGGGATATTTTTATGTTCCCGGTCCCAGCCTGTGCGTGTTTTCAGGATAACAGGTACAGACACGGCATTGACGACCGCGTTTAGAATCCGCTTAACTCGATCTTCGTTTTTCATCAGCGCGGAACCCGCTTCTACTTTGCACACTTTTTTGGCTGGGCAGCCCATGTTGATGTCAATAATCTGGGCACCCTGATCTACATTGTAACGGGCTGCATCTGCCATCATGGCAGGGTCAGTACCGGCAATTTGTACGATGACAGGTCCAGGTTCACCCTGATGATTGGTACGCAGGCGGGATTTACGCGTCTGGCGTAGTTCCGGCTTACTGCTGACCATTTCCGAAACGGTCATTCCTGCCCCCAGCGATCTGCATAACTGACGAAACGGTCGATCCGTAACGCCGGCCATCGGCGCGAGTACCAGATTATTGGGGAATTTATAAGGGCCTATCTGCCAGCTCATAATTGAATCAAACGGGAGGGTGATTTAAGGGGGTATTATACTAAAAACTCAAATTCATAAGCCAGCGCCTCATTACCCGGATCGTGAATTTCTATCCGGAACTGTATCGCTACGCCCGGTTGCAGGCGTTTTAAGCTTTTATCATCCAGGTACTCTTCGGGCTTGAATAAGCGGTGTGCAATAAATTTTCCACGCGTATCAGACAGGCTGATCAGCAGTCCGGGTATTGGCTGACTGAAAGAAGCTTCATTCACAAAGGAACCACTCACCATCAACGCACTGGCACGGGTAGGGTGGGTAAAAATATTTCGTTCCAGCAGTTTAATCTGGGACAGGCTGCTGAAGCGAGTTTCATCGCAGGGCATGAGTTGACATAGATTCAGTATTTGCTGCTGATAATGCGGTAATGAAATCAGTTTATAACGCTGATAGTAAACGGCCTGTATGATCGCTACGATCAGCAGGATGAGAATTCCAGCGAACCATAACAGCGGTTTTAAAGGGCTTTGAGAACTATAGTCAATGCCATACATGGCCTGCTTCAAGGTAACCGACTGAGCCGCGGGGAGACTCACTTCCGTTTGTTCAGTCGGTTCTGTTGTCTGATGGTTAATGACCTGATGACTCAGTGGACTGTCTTTATAAACAGAGTCAGCAAGATCGCCGGTGTAGTTTTCGAGGGTTAACAGCGCATTAAAGACCTGGTTGCATTCACTACACTGAACCTGGCCTCTGGCGGACTCCAGATGTTCCGCGCCGATGCGGAAAATGCTGCCGCAAGCGGGGCAGGTGGTTTGCAGAGTATCACTCAACTGTACGCTCTGGCTCATCAGCTTAATCCTTACGTACGCCGCTGACTCGACACCAGTTATCTTTTTGTGCGACGGCATCCAGCACAAAGTATGGCTGATAGGCTGCGACGACCTGATCTGCCTGAGAGGGTAAAATACCCGACAGTACCAGTTGGCCTCGTGGACGGGTTAAAGCGGATAGCCTGGGAGCCAGTTCAACCAGTGGGCCGGATAGAATGTTAGCAAGCAGATAGTCTACCGCTGTTGAAGACATCTGTTGCGGTAGCGAGATTTCGATCTGGCTTGTGTCAATTCGATTGGTTTTGGCATTCTCTGAGGTGGCCTGCAAAGCCTGTGGGTCTATGTCTACAAAACTGACTCTGGATGCCCCCAGTTTAACCGCCGCGATACCAAGAATCCCGGAACCACAGCCAAAGTCGAGAACGGTTTTATCACGTGGCGGGTGCATATCCAGGAATTCCAGACACAGCGCTGTGGTCGGATGGGTTCCTGTGCCGAAAGCAATACCGGGGTCGAGGATGATATTACAGGCGTCTGCAACCGGTGGTTGCAGCCAGCTCGGACAGATCCATAAATCCTTGCCGAATAGAATCGGTTGGTACTGGTCAAGAAATGCGCGCTCCCAGACCTGATCTTCCAGCAAATGTTTACGGATAGAGGCTATCTGATGAGCGGGCAGTTTTGCAACCAGTTCATCGTACAGCTGTTCGATGGTCAGGGTTTGTTCAAACAAACCGGTGAGACTGGTACTGGGCCATACCGGCGTTGTGCCAATCGGTGGTTCATAGATAGGATCATCCTGAGCGTCATCCAGAGTGAGGCTGAGCGCTCCTAGTTGTAACAGAATATCTTCGGTTTTCTCTAGATCTTCACGACTGGTTTGTACCGTTAACTGCCACCATGACATACCTTATCTCCTCATTGCCATCGTGGATAAAATCAGTGAATCCCCAGTTTCTTTTCAAGGTAATGGATACTGGTTCCACCGATTGAAAAATTCCCGTCGCTGATAATATCGCGCTGCAGCTGAATATTGGTTCTGATTCCTTCAATAACAATTTCCGATAGCGCACCGGACATGCGTGCAATGGCGGATTCACGCGTATTCCCATGCGTGATCAGTTTTCCAATCATTGAATCGTAATATGGTGGCACGTTGTAGCCATTATAGATATGCGTATCCATGCGCACGCCTGGTCCACCGGGTGCGTGATACATGGTGATTTTACCGGGAGAGGGCATGAAGGTTTTTGAATCTTCGGCATTGATACGGCATTCGATGGCATGCCCCCGGACCTGGATATCCTCCTGCTTGAAACGCAGGACATTGCCCGATGCGATCGAAATCTGTTCACGGATGATATCAACGCCGGTAATCATTTCTGTAACGGGATGCTCAACCTGGACACGGGTATTCATCTCAATGAAATAAAACTCATTATTTTCATACAGAAATTCGAACGTACCTGCACCTTCGTATCCCATTTCGCTACAGGCTCTGGCACAGCGGCCGCCGATATGAGCACGTTGCTCTTCGGTAATACCCGGTGCTGGAGCTTCTTCTACGACTTTTTGATGCTTGCGCTGCATCGAGCAGTCACGCTCTGCCAGATGTATCGCGTTTCCATGCGAGTCTGCCAGTATTTGAATTTCAATGTGACGAGGTTTTTCCAGGTACTTTTCCATGTAGACGACATCGTTATTGAAGGCCGCGCCAGCTTCGGATTTGGTCAGTTGAATCGCATTCAATAAACTGCCTTCGGCATTCACCACACGCATACCACGGCCGCCGCCACCGCCGGCTGCCTTGATAATGACCGGATAGCCGATTTTTCGAGCAATCTGTATATTCAGTTCATTATTGTCGCCGAGTGGACCATCTGAGCCGGGAACAGTCGGCACCCCCGCTTTCTTCATGGTCTTGATGGCCTCGACCTTGTCACCCATGGTGCGAATCGACTTGGCTTTGGGGCCAATAAATTTGAAACCGCTGGATTCGACCTGTTCCGCAAATTCAGCATTTTCTGATAAAAATCCATAGCCCGGATGTATCGCAGAGGCATTCGTTACCTCGGCTGCACAGATAATGGCTGGAATGTTCAGATAGCTTTGCATCGAGGATGGAGGGCCGATACAGACCGATTCATCGGCCAGACGGACATGTTTAAGATCTCTGTCGGCAGTCGAATGGACGGCAACCGTCTTGATGCCCATCTCACGACAGGCGCGTAGTATACGTAACGCAATTTCACCGCGATTTGCGATGACAATTTTTTCTAACATAGCTAACTGTCTCTACTCAATGACAAATAAAACCTGATCGAATTCGACCGGTTGACCATTTTCTATCATGATGTGGGTAACGGTGCCGGCTTTGTCAGCCTCGATCTGGTTCATCATTTTCATCGCTTCGATGATGCACAGGGTATCACCAATATTGACTTTCTGGCCAACGGCGGCAAAGTTGCCGGAAGTGGGTGAGGCTGCGGCATAAAAAGTGCCAACCATGGGTGATTTCAACTGATGCCCTGTTGGCATCGCGGGTGCACTGGAAATGGTTTCTAATGCAACTGGCGCTGCAACTGGTGGTGCTGCTACGGGCATTGCAACCGGGGCAGCGACCGGTATGGCGGGGTTCTGGCGGCTGATGCGAACCGATTCCTCGCCTTCCTTGATCTCAATTTCGGCAATGCCAGACTCTTCCAGCAGTTCTATCAGTTTTTTGATTTTACGAATATCCATAGATTCTCTCTAGAAATTAAACGGTATTATTTATTGCAACGGGATATAGCCGCATGCAGGGCTAACAGGTAACTGTCTTTACCCAGTCCGGTGATGACACCGACGGCTATATCAGATAAAAATGAATGTTGTCTGAACTCTTCACGCGCATGCACATTGGACAGGTGAACTTCAATGAAGGGTTTGCTGCAGGCCAGAAAGGCATCTCTAATCGCGACACTGGTATGGGTAAAAGCAGCCGGATTAATCACCACAAAGTCGGTCCCATCCTGCAATGTCTGGTGAATGCGTTCAACAATCTGACCTTCGTGATTAGACTGGAAAACAGATAATTGGACCGAAAACTGTTTTGATAGCTCTAGCAGTTCCTGATTAATCGATTGCAGAGTATCAACGCCATAATGACCAGGCTCACGCTGACCTAATAGATTTAAATTGGGGCCATGGATGACCAGTATCTGGGGCATATAGTTTACTTTTCATGTGTGCAGCGAAAACAGGGCGTAATTGTCACATAGGCGCATGATAGAGTCCAGTTTTACCCTATATTAACGATGTTCGGTGCAATGTTTTTAATTATGGCATATTTTTTGACGCGCTAACGAAGCTTCTAGTGCACCTCTAAAGCTGTCTTTATCTGTTTTTCCAGCTCTTCTCTGGTGATTTCACCATGATGCTTATAGATGATTTGACGTTGCGGATTTAATAGAGCCGTAAAGGGCAGGGCTCCACTGCCGTTTCCAAAGTAGCGGTTTACCATACTGGCTTCGTGCTGAACCAGCAGTAACGGATAGTTAATATTGTGTTGCTGATTAAAGGCGCTAACCCTTTGCTGGCTGTCAAACGACAGGCCAATGATCTGCAGCTGATCGCTAAAGCTGGTTTGCAGTTCCTTCAGAGCGGGTATTTCGCGTCGGCAGGGTGCGCACCAGGGAGCCCAGAAATTGACCATTAACAACGGGCTATCCCATTCCTGTAGATGGCGTGACTGACCCGTTAGGTCATTCAACGCAATGTCATCAAAATGGATGCTGGGTAAGCTATTAACCCTATCCAGATCCATTTTTTCTACGCTATAAATCTCAGGCGAAGAGTTAAAGCTTTGATAAAACAGGCCGCCACCCACAGCCGATAACAGGCCAATCAGGGTAAATAGAAGATACTGCCGATTCATACCCTGCTTTAAAGTTGACCAGCATATTTAATGATATGTGCAGCAAATTGATCGCCGCTCATTTCACCAACGACTCGACTGCCCTTGATTTCATTGCCGTTTTTGTCAAAGAACAGAATGGCTGGTGGACCATATATACCGAGTGATTTCATAAACAGTTGATCGCTCTTGTCGTTCGCGGTCACATCGGTTTGCAGGGTGCTAAAGCCCTTGAGTGCAGCGAGTACGTCAGGATGGGTGAATGCATATTTCTCCATCTCTTTACAGGAAATGCACCAGTCGGCATAAAAGTCCAGCATCACAGGGGAGCCTTTAGCGGCTGCCAGTGCCTGCTTCAGGCCTGCCTCGCCCTTGATTTGCTGGAAGCTAACATGGGCCGCCGTGGCGCTCTGGCCAGAGGCGATCATCGAGCTGGTTAGCCCTTTTAATGGCTGGATCAGGTCTTTACTGCCAGCAGCCACACCATACAGGTAGAATATTCCATACATCAGCATCACCAGACCAATGCCTTTCCATAGTTTGCGCCAGCCGCTGGTCTTTTCAGACAGGCTGTCGAGAGCGCCCATATAGATTGCAGACACGATAATCAGTGTAGCCATCAGCAGCATGGTGATGGAAGTTGGCAGTATTCTTTCCAGCAACCAGATTGCGACTGCGATCAGTGCAACGCCGAACACGGCTTTCACCGAATCCATCCAGGTGCCAGCTCTGGGCAGCAGCTTGCCAGCGGTGGTACCAATCAGCAGCAACGGGGTTCCCATGCCAAGACCGAGCGCAAACAGGGCGAGTCCACCCAGTTGCCAGTCCTGAGTCTGGGAGATGAAGACCAGAGCGCCGACCAGAGGGGCCGTAATACAGGGGCCGACGATCAGTGCGGATAACAGGCCCATGATACCAACGCCGACCAGATCTCCACCCTTTTGCTTATTACTGAACTCGGTCAGGCGGCTCTGTACAAATGAAGGCATTTGCAGGTCATAGAAGCCGAACATGGAGAGTGATAGCAGTACGAATATCGCGGCAAAAATACTTAAAATGACAGGGTCCTGGAACCAGACCTGGATGTTGAATTCGGCCCCGAAGCGACCAACAATGGCACCAGCCACGGCGTAAGTGAATGCCATCGCCAGCACATACACCAGCGACAGGGTGAAGGCTTTACGCGTGGTGATTTTGTCCCCCTGTCCCGCAATAATACCGGACAGAATCGGGATCATCGGGAATACACAGGGGGTAAAGGTGAGTAGCAGTCCTGCGATGAAAAAAGAACCAATGATAATAAACAGGCTTTCATTGGCAATAATTCCGGCAAAGCGATCCTGTTCATTCTCACTCTGAAGCGCCGTTGCCATGGGTTGTTCGGCAGTTGACGGACTTGCTATTGCCGATACGTTGGTGGAAGCTCCAGCAGGAGTTAAGCCAGTCGGACGTTCATCGATAATCGTAATGCTGCGGGCTGCCAGATCGATGTTCAGGTATTTGGTGATGGGGGGGTAACAGATCTTATCTTCCACACAACCCTGATAATGATAGGCCACAGTGAGTTGATTGCTCGCACCGGCTTCAGAAATCAGCGCTATCGGAAGCTTGAAATAGTCATGATAAACCTCCATCAGTCCGAAGAATTCATCATTCTTTTCGTCGCCTTTCGGTAGCGATATGGGACCCAGGGTATGACCCTTGCCATCGATCAGCTCCAGCTTCATCTTGTTCTTATACAGATAGGTATGTTTGTAGATCTGGATTTCGGATTGAATGATATTGTTCTTATCGATCGTAGCGTGCAGCTGGAAGGCTTTATCCGGGTCCGGTATTTCATCCTCATCCATCAGGCCAAGGTTATTGCCGAGCGATTGCAGGATGGATAGTGGATTGCTCTGACTCGTGATCTTCTCGCTGGCGGGCTGGATCATCTGCTGGACGGTTTTTACAGGTTGGGTAGCAGTGATGTTTTGAGTGGCCTGGGCTAACAGGTTCTGTAGCTCAGATACTTCGGCCATGGCCACTGTTGTAGTCTGTTCAGCAGGCTGTTGGAATTGATAGGCGGTGGGTAATACTTTTGCGCGGCTGGTTAAATCTATTGCCAGGGATTGATACAGTGGGGGGTAGCAAACTCCGATATCCGCACAGCCCTGACCGGCTGTTTTTATATCGACCAACCCGGGTTTTGTACCTGTTTCATACTGTAACGGCAGGGTGATAGCGACCCGGTTACGATAAATTTCCACATCACCAAAAAATTCATCGTGTTTAATCTTGCCATCCGGCACGACCAGCGTGGCAAACTTCACCCCGGCGGTTTCCGCTTCAAACTTGAACGCTTCACGATACATATAGTAACCGTCGGCGATGGTGTATTCGGCGATGACACGGTCGCCCTCTACCCAGGCCTGCAAACTGAATGCTTTTTCCGGTGCAAGCAGTTCATCCTGCTGGGCGAATACAGTCGTTGAACCGAGTGATAATAAAGCGCTCAGTAAGATTGATTTAAATAAATTCATTTAGTATTACCTGTAATCCAGTTCATATACTCGTCGTATCCACCTGCAACAGGCAGATAAATTATTTCCGGACATTCGTAGGGATGCGCCTCAACAATGCTCCGGGTTAGTTGTTCGGTACAGTGTGCCGTGGTTTTCAGTAACAGCTGATGCTCTGTACCCGATTGAATTTTACCATTCCACATATAGATAGACTTCATGGAAGGCAAAACGTTGACACAGGCGACCAGATTATTTTGTAACCATTGTTCGGCCATTTTTTCGGCAGATTCCTGATCAGGCCAGGTAGTCAACATTAGTACGATGTCAGTCATCAAGAATACCTCAATCCGGGGATCATAATCTTAACAGTCACTTAAGCTAAACTAAATGAAATTCAGAGTGGTTGAGTTTTAATAACTTGAACATGCCGAAGCCAGCCTTATATAGTGTATTCTGTGGCGGAAAGTCGCGTATTCTATTCCCGAGGTCATTATGTTTCCAGTTTTCGCCCTGATATTTTTAATTGTGCCTGTGGTCGAAATTTATTTTTTGATTCAGGTCGGGCAGATGATTGGTGCCTTATGGACGGTTTTCCTGGTCGTGCTTACCGCTGTGATTGGCGTGCATTTGCTGAAAAGTCAGGGTCTTTCCACCTTATCCAGAGCGCAACAGAAAATGCATGCGGGAGAAATGCCTGCTCAGGAATTACTGGAGGGTTTTGCGCTGGTGATTGCAGGCGCATTTTTACTCACACCCGGTTTTTTTACCGATTCTCTGGGCTTTTTATTGCTAATTCCACAGACGCGTTCATTCATCATGAAAAAGCTTTCCGCCAGGCTGATGGCCTCCGGTAGTGTCGTGATGCAGGGTGCTGCTAGCTCTCAGACCACCCATACCGAAGGGAATGTGATCGAAGGTGTGAAATACCATAAAGAAGACGATTAATGGCCATTTGGACACAACTGTCTGGCAGCAAAAATAAATTACTCCGCTATTCTCGCTTGAAAACTCAAAAACGCCCCTCATATTGCTTGACTGTAGTGCTTTGCTGACTATGATTAGCACTCGCAGGGCTGGAGTGCTAATCAGCCTGTTCGATCAAGGCACATTTAAACTAAATCATTAGGAGAGTCTTATAAATGAATATTCGTCCTTTGCATGACCGCGTGGTCGTCAGACGTATGGAAGAAGAGCGTAAATCAGCCGGTGGTATCGTAATCCCCGATTCGGCTACCGAAAAACCCAGCATAGGCGAAGTTCTGGCTGTAGGTTCCGGCAAGATCAGCGAAGCTGGTGATCTATGTGCTATGGATGTCAAAGTTGGCGATAAAGTCATGTTCGGAAAGTACTCAGGTACTGAAGTGAAGGTCGGTATAGAAACACTGCTGATCATGCGCGAAGACGACATCATGGCTGTTGTTGAATAAATAATTTATTACGAGGTTCACTGTAAATGAGTGCAAAAGAAGTAAAATTTGGTGACGATGCGCGTAGTCGTATGGTTAGAGGCGTTAACATTCTGGCTAACGCGGTTAAAGTAACTTTAGGTCCCAAGGGACGTAATGTGGTTCTGGAAAAAAGTTTTGGTGCCCCTACCGTGACTAAAGACGGCGTGTCTGTAGCCAAGGAAATCGAACTGGAAGACCGTTTTGAAAACATGGGCGCGCAGATGGTTAAGGAAGTTTCATCGCAAACTTCTGATATCGCTGGTGACGGAACCACGACAGCAACGGTTCTGGCCCAGGCTATTGTACGTGAAGGTATGAAAGCGGTTGCAGCGGGCATGAACCCGATGGATCTGAAGCGCGGCCTGGATAAGGCAGTCGCAGCAGCCGTTGAGTATTTGCATGGCATGTCAACACCCTGTGCCGATAATAAAGCGATTGCTCAGGTCGGTACTATTTCTGCTAACTCCGATCATAGTGTCGGTGGCATTATTGCGGAAGCAATGGAAAAAGTGGGCAAAGAAGGCGTTATCACAGTTGAAGAAGGTTCTTCTTTCGATAACGAACTGGATGTGGTTGAAGGCATGCAGTTTGATCGCGGTTACCTGTCGCCTTATTTTGTTAACAATCAGCAAACCATGTCAGTCGAACTTGAAGATCCGCTGGTTTTATTGTTTGACAAAAAAGTCTCTAATATCCGTGATTTACTGCCAATTCTGGAAGCGGTTGCTAAAGCCAGCAAGCCGCTACTGCTGATTGCCGAAGATATCGAAGGTGAAGCACTGGCGACTCTGGTCGTCAACAGTATGCGCGGTATCGTTAAAGTATGTGCGGTTAAAGCGCCAGGCTTCGGTGATCGCCGTAAAGCGATGCTGCAGGATATTGCTATTCTGACCGGTGGCCAGGTTATCTCTGAAGAAGTTGGTTTGAGTCTGGAAAAGACCACACTGGATGATCTTGGTTCAGCCAAAAAAATCTCTATTACCAAAGAAACCACCATTATTGTTGATGGTGCGGGTAGCAGTGAAGAGATTCAGGGTCGTATTTCTCAGATCAAAGCACAGATTGCAGAATCTACTTCCGATTACGATAAGGAAAAAATGCAGGAACGCGTGGCTAAATTAGCCGGTGGTGTTGCTGTGATTAAAGTGGGTGCTGCCACTGAAATCGAAATGAAAGAAAAGAAAGCCCGCGTCGAAGATGCTCTGCATGCAACGCGTGCAGCGGTAGAAGAAGGTGTGGTTCCTGGTGGTGGTGTTGCACTGATTCGTGCTGCAGCTTCAATTAAGGATCTGCGCGGCGATAATCACGATCAGAATGTTGGTATGGATATCGCACGTCGTGCGATGGAAGAGCCTTTACGTCAGATCGTTTCGAATGCCGGTGATGAAGCTTCTGTGGTCACTAATGAAGTCGAAAATGGTACAGGTAATTATGGTTATAACGCTGCTAACGGCGAATATGGCGATATGATCGAGATGGGTATTCTGGATCCAACTAAGGTTACTCGTTCAGCATTACAAAATGCAGCTTCTGTAGCGGGCCTGTTGATCACTACAGAATGTATGATCGCTGAGCTGCCAAAGAATGATGCACCTGCACCAGATATGGGTGGCATGGGCGGCATGGGTGGAATGGGCGGCATGATGTAATCATCCCGTTTTAGCACTTACTAACGAAAGGCCCTGCGTTGCAGGGCTTTTTTTTGTCTGACAGCAGAATAAATGCGTCTAAATTGATTCATCTCTTTACCCGGAAATGGTTTCTTCGCTATGCTGTAACGCTTTTTTAATTATAAGAATAGTCTGGGAAACAAGATGAAGTTAGCTTTAGCTGAAAAAATCTGGGTAAGCGTTTTATTAAGTTTTATTTGCAATGCGCTAAACGCTGAGCCGGTAACGATACAGCTTAGTTTTGAACCTGATCTAAGCAATGGGCGAAACGTGTACGAAGTCTGTGCCGCCTGTCATCTGCCTGAAGGCTGGGGCAATAGTGACGGTGGATATCCTCAGATCGCCGGTCAGCATCAGAATGTGTTGATCCAGCAACTGCTCGAAATTCGTAGCGGCTTGCGAGATAATCCGGTTATGTATCCTTTTGTACAGGAGCGTACCATCGGTGGTTACCAGTCACTGGTCGATGTGGTGATGTATATATCGACCCTGCCGATGCATCCTCAGCACCGAAAAGGCCCGTGGAATGATTATTCAGATGAGTATCGGCAGGGGCAAAAATTATTTCTGAATCTTTGTGCTGGCTGTCATGGACGTCAGGCGGAGGGCAATAATAAGATTTTGGCGCCAAAACTATACGGCCAGCACTTCCCTTATTTAGAGCGTCAGATCAAACAGATAAAAACCGGCCACAGAACGGTCAATCCATCGATGAAGGCTATATTTGATCAGCAAAGTACCGCTAACCTAATGCTGATCGCAAACTACGTTTCCTATCTCCCGGTGCCGGAAGATAAAAAAGCGCCTTCAATCAATTGGCGTAATCCAGATTTCTATGGGCAGGACTGAGTAATGAAAACTAAAATTAACCGACGTACCTTTCTGCAGGCTTCCGTTCTGGGAGCTTCCACCTCTTTCGGTAGTTCCAGTTTATTAGCGGCATCACCTGCACCCGTGATGAAGTCGAATCTATTTTCATCACCTGCAGCGATACCGGCGGCTAAAGGTCCACGAGTGGTGATTGTGGGCGGTGGGTGGTCTGGACTGACGCTTGCAAAATACCTGAAGAAAAACAATCCTGCATTCGATGTCGTGTTGCTGGACAAAAATCAGCAGTTTGTGTCCTGCCCGATGAGTAATGTGTGGATGGCGGATCAGATCAGTCTGGAGTTTTTAACCCACAGTTATATTGATGCGGCCAAAAATAATGACTATCTGTATCTTAATACCACGGCGATAGAGCTGGATCGAGTGGGGAAAAAACTGGTCACCACGATGGGCAGTATTGCCTACGATTATCTGGTGCTGGCACCGGGTATCGATTATGACTATAAGCGTATTGGAATCGAAAATCCGGAAGATGAGTATGCCCTTCGAATGCATCATCCGGCAGGCTTCAACAGTGCCTCTGAAATGATGGCCATAAAGCACAAATTACATAATTTCAAAGGCGGTACTCTGGCCTTGACGGTACCGAGTGGAAATTATCGCTGTATGGCTGCGCCTTATGAGCGTGCCTGCATGGCCGCTGCAATCTTCAAAAAACGTAATATTCGGGCCAAGGTTCTGTTGATTGATATGAACCCGGGTATCCGTATCAAGGCGAGAGGGTTTAAAAAGGCATTCTCTGAATACTATCCAGATATCATTCAGTATGAGTCAAGCGCCGACATCAAGGGGATCAATCTGCAGGATCGTCAAATCAATACCGAATTTGATAGCTACGGTTTCGATGATGCATTAATTTATCCGCCGGTTCGTGCTGCATCCATCATCGAGCAATTTGGTCTAAGCGATGAAGCCAGTCTGCAACAGGAAGCGAAAACAGACCCATTCAAGTATCATTTACTGGATGATGAGCATGTCTATGTGACCGGCGATTCAAGATCCCAGCCATTTTCCAAGAGCGGTAATACGGCTAATTCAGAAGCCCGTTATGTGGCTGAAGTGATTTCTGCCCATGCCGCAGGTAAGGAGATTGATTGGAGAAGCCCTCAGACCATGTGCTTTTCCGGCGTGAAGATTGATCCGCTGGAATCCATGAGCATCATTGCCTTTTATAACTATGATGAACTGCAAAAAAGTTTTGCATTCGACCGTTCGCATGTCATTGAAAAGTGGAGCGAGAAGGCAGGGCAGGCAGGTCTGGCCTGGGCGGAAGGGATGTATAAGGATATGTTTTACAGCTAATAGAATTTAACCGGTCACTGTTTCGGGCTGGATTTGATCAGCCTGAAATCTCTGTATTCAACCGCTGTTATGCGGTTGAATACAGATTTATTGAGGCCTGTTTTTATTTGTCGTTGTCTTCTTTGCTGGTTTTAGGCGAGGAATCATCTGCCGCTTTTTTAGTGCTAGCGGCTTTCTTCTTGCCCGATTTTTTGCGCACACTCTTCTTCTTGATAACAACCGGAGCAGTTTTCTCTGTTGCGGTCTCTATTCTAGCAGGTGTAACCGCATCTACTTCCTCCACGACGACGACTTGTTCAGTCTCTTCTGTCGTAGCGCTAACGGGTGTTGTCGTTGCTGTAGTTATGGCGGACTCCTGGTGCCTTCTGCCTTCGGCCCGGCGATCAGACTCGGACATTCTCTGATCAATCATTCTCTGATCATAATCGTCACAGGCGTTAGAGCTTTTGCTTGCCGCACAGACGAACAGACGTTCACCCAGCGAAACGCAGCCGAGCGGAATAACCAGCAACGTCAGCAGGGTTGATACAAAGACACCGAACAACAATGAGATTGCCATGCCCTGGAAGGTGGGATCGGTCAGTATCACCATCGAGCCCAGTACCAGCGCCAGAGCGGTAATCATGATAGGTCGAGTACGTGCTTTGGTTGCGGTAATCACCGCTTCACGTAAATTTACGCCTTTCGCGACCAGTGCAATGGTGGCATCGATCAGCAGAATCGAGTTACGAACGATAATACCGGCCAGAGCAATCCAGCCAATCATCGAGGTGGCGGTAAACTCGGCATTCAATAACCAGTGACCCGGTAAGATACCGAGCATGGTTAAGGGTATAGGGGCCATGATGACGGCAGGAATGGAAAAGTTACCAAACTGCCAGACTACCAGCATGTAGATGGCGACCAGTGCCACACCAAACGCCATACCCATGTCACGGAAGGTTTCGTAGGTGACGGTCCATTCACCAGTCCATTCAAAACCGGACACATCATCGTACTTCGGGGCATCCATTTTGGTACCGGTCATAATCACGCCATCGGGAGTCGGGCGATCCTTAAGCCTGTTATCGATGTCATTCATCGCGTAGATAGGTGCCGGTAATGCGCCGACTGAATCGCCCACCACGAACTCTATCGGACGTAAGTCCTTATGAAAGATCATCGGGTCACGCAGATCTTTAACAAATTGCCCGAGTTCACCCAGCGGTATGGTACGACCATCCTGTGTCATGACCGGAAGGTCGGCCAGCTTTTCCAGCTGGGAACGTGCTGCCAGAGGAACCTGTAACAGGATATAGGTGGGTTCATACACCAGATTCTGCTTTACGTCACCGACCTTAAACATGCCCATCGACATGGCCAGATGCTGGTTGATGGTTTCCACCGAAACGCCCTGATTAGCGGCTTTGTTCAGATCCACCTTGAAGCGCCAGATCTCCTGATCAGCACGCATGTAGTTGTCCACATCATCGATCAGCTCAGACTCATGAAATAGCTCGGTCAGCATTTTGGCAACTTCCGAACGGGTTTCGGCATCGGGTCCATGAACCTCGGCTACAACCGTCTGTAAAACGGGAGGGCCAGGTGGCATTTCTACGATCGTAATCACGGCGTTTGCGGCTTTGCCTATCGGTTTGAGTAGCTGGCGAACGTCCTGTGCAATTTCGTGACTGGATCTTTCGCGAACACCTTTACCGGTTAGCTGTAACTGTACTTCTGCCTGCCACGGAAACTGGCGCAGATAGTAATGTCTGACCAGACCATTAAAATCGAACGGTTTGGCGGTGCCGACATAGGTCTGGATTGCAGTCACTTCCGGAATAGTGCGCAACACTTCGACAATTTCAGTCGTGGTGTTGATGGTATTCGGCAGTGCAGTCCCATCCGGCATATCGATCACCAGTGCAAACTCATCCTTATTATCAAACGGTAGCATTTTTACCTTAACCATATAGTTGGTTAAGGGCGTGAACATCGAAATAGTCAGGAAAAACGCAATAAACAATCCAATCAGGAAGCCGTAGCCCCAGACTTTACTGTCCAGTAACTTGCCCAGCACATTGTGATAAAACTTACCCAGCCAGTGGTCGATTTTTTCATCCCGCGCTTCCATTTTTTTGAGGGTTTCCATGGGGGGAATGATGCGTATCGCAATCCAGGGCGCAAACACTACGGCGGCGATCAGCGAAAAGATCATCGCAACAGAACCGAGGGCAGGAATTGGTTCCATATAGGGTCCCATCATGCCACGTACGAATCCCATTGGCAGTAAAGCTGCGATTACGGTATAGGTGGCCAGTACGGTCGGATTACCCACTTCACGCACTGCATCGACCGCAATTCGTGTGCTGGTTTCGCCTTCACGTAACCAGCGTGCATAGATATTTTCAACGATAACGATGGCATTATCGACCAGGAAACCGATCGAAAAGATCAGCGCAAACAGGCTCACCCGATCGATGGTGTAGCCCATCAACATCGCCATGAACACGGTGATAACGAGGACCACCGGGATAGTCAGTAAAACCACGATTGCAGGTCGCAGGCCAAGGGATATCCAGACCAGGAAGGTAACCGCAGCGGTCGCTATGACCAGCTTGAACAGCAGCGAGTTGACCTTGGCGTTAGCGGTTTCACCATAGTTACGGGTAACTTCGATATTCACATTGTCTGGAATTAAGTGGCCTTTCAGATGCTCCACCTTGTCCAGAATTTCATTCACAACGGATACACCATTCGAACCATGCTGTTTGGCCAGCGCGATTGTGACGGCCTGGGCTCCATGCACGGCTTCGCCCTGATGTGCAGGACCCGTGTAATAAGTAACCTGATGACGCGCTTCTTCGGGGCCGGCAATGACTTCTGCGACATCACTCAGATAAACCGGTTTGCCCTCGTGATTGCCCACCACCAGACGCTGGAAATCAGCCGCTGACTGCAGGAAAGCACCGGTTTTGACCCAGTGAAACTTGCCTTCCTGTTCGACCGCTCCGACGGTTTGTTCGGTGTTAAAACTCTTTATGGTTTTGGCGATATGACCGATGGTAATTCCATAGCCCTTGAGCTGCTCCGGCAGTACGTCGATTCTAACCTGCTCAGATCGACCGCCTGAAACAAACGCGTTGCCGGTCAGCCGAACCTGTTTTAGTTCGTGCATCAGGCTCACGGCCAGTGTTCTCAGGTTAGCGTCGTCCATGCTGTGTGACCAAAGGGTCAGAGTAACGACTGGTACGTCATCGACTTCTTTGGGTTTAATCAGTGGTATTTCAGCACCGGGTGGCATCTGATCCAGGTTTGCCTGAACCTTGTTATGGGTCAACACAATGGCGCGTTCAATCTCTTCACCCACTTCAAACTCAAGCGTGATAATACCCATGCCTTCATCGCTGACCGAGTACACATGCTTTACGCCGTGGATTTCACTGACCAGGCGCTCCAGCGGGCTGACCACCAGTCGGGAAATTTCCTGTGAAGAGGCTCCCGGCATCTGTAGCATGATATCGATCATCGGAACCGATATCTGCGGATCTTCCTGACGCGGTGTCGCATACAACCCGTAAAAACCGACCAGCATCATGGCGATGAATAACAGGGGTGAAAGTGGGGAATGAATAAATGAATCCGCTAAACGACCGGCAAAACCCAGTTCGGCTCTGGTCAGTACGTCTTTTTTATTAGCAACTGTCATATCAGTTGACCTCTACAAAATGGAATAATGGTAAGGCTTATCATTATTGTTATTAGAAATATAAACACACTGCTGCACCTGTTAGCCCTGGGCGCGCAGGTGAGCAATACCGTTGGTTAAGTAATCAAGTAACTTCTACAAAACAACTGGAGCCAATCGGGTTATTGTGCGCTGTCGGTATAAGGTCCTGATCGGGTTGAAGCGAGTGGATTTTTCAGAATTTTATCGCCTATGGAGATACCAGAAAGTACGGTAACCATATTTCCACTCGAACCGCCCAGTCTTAATGTACGCATTTTAATTAATGTTCTATCTTGTGAAACCAGAAATACGGCGGGTAGGCTTCCGCGCCAGTTGATCGAAGATTTTGGAATCATTGCTAAAGGAGCTGCTTCATTGCGTGCCGTTGGAATCATCACTTCGGCATACATACCGGCTCGTGCGTCGACCCCTATCGGCAGCTCAAATTTTACCGTGGTGGTATGACCTCCAGAGCTTGCCATCGGGAAAATTCTGGAAACTTTCACGGGTATTAGCTGTTCAGATCGGTCCAGTCTGGCATTAATGACGGAATTTGGATCCAGGTTGGACACCAGACGGGCAGGTACTTCAACTTGGATCAACATCACGCTGGTATCGGCAAACACCACCAGTGGCATCCCTGGCTGAACGATATCACCGACTTCAATCATCTTTTTTACAATCACACCATCGAAAGGCGCGATACTTAGAGTGTTTTCGAGGTTGGCATCGATTTCACTGATACCGGCAAGTGCCTGTTCAATCTGGTCTCGGGCAGTTTGAATCTGGACACCCTGTCCGAACATATTGGAGTGACGTTCAAAATCGGGGTCACCCTGGCCGCTGATGGAGCGTATGGGGTCATTGAACATGCTGAACATGGCTGGAGCACCACCCAACATTGAATTGGACATGGCATTCGGGCTGAGTGCTTCACGCTGGTATTGCACCTGAGCGTTAGCCAGTCCCGCTTTAGCGCTGTTGAATCCAGCGACAGCTGCCCGACGTTTTTCCATCAGGGCAGAGGTATCGAGCCCCACCAGTCGTGTACCTGTACTAAATCTGTCACCTTCTTCACCAGCAATCTTCTTAACTTCACCTGGCATCTGAGCGATCAGGTTCACCATTTTAAGTGGCATCACCGTTCCGCCAAGGATCGTAGCGTTTGATGTTGAGTTAGCCTTGACGGTGTAGGTGAGCTGTTCAGGAACCAGACTGGGTAGCGGATTAGCTCCGCCTTCTGATTCTAGAGCAAAAGCAGAAATGGAAAAAAAAGTGGTAACTAAGCCAACTAGTGAACTTATGTACAGTTTTTTGAACATAAAACGACTCCAAAAAAAAACAGTTGCCAGAAAACAACTGAATATCTAATTGTAAAGGTGAGTCAGTTTGGGCTTGTCGGCTTAAAACAAAGTTTGCCAATGACAGGGTGACTCAGCTTAATTATTTACAGGGATGGGGTTTAACCCACAATATTTAGCGCTGCTATTGTAGTAGCTTATGCATTAAAACATGTTAACACATATCAAGTGGATGTTAAGTTTGTCTGCTGCTTTTATGATTAAATTTAAATGCGCAGGTAATTTTATCGGTGGTGATTTTTTTACACACATTGATCTCAAGACGGGTTAGTGGCGGTTAGCAAAGGGAATTCATTATTAAAACATCAGATTACAAAACCGATAATAGAGTCAACTTTTTTCCAGAAATGTAAAGGATAACTTGAATTCCATAAAACTCTCAGAAAATAGCAGTGAGCCTTTGCATAAAGAATGCCGCTAACTGTACAATCCACAACAAATTTTTTGGGTTAATCTCTTTACGGGCAGGATTGAAATTTGCAACTTGATACGTTATTCAAAACATTAAACGATTTACGGCTCATTGTATTCACCACAATGGCCGCTGTCGTGATGCTGGCGTATCAGATGTCCATTATGGTCTGGCAGATTGTTCCTGTTCCAGAGCTGGATAATGCAAGTCTTAGCGCATCGACCCCGTCCCGTCAGTTAGAAGTGCAGGGGCCAACGGTACAACAGAAAACGGCCCAAATTGCCGCTCAGCATCTATTCGGGCAGGTGGTTAAGGTGTCAAAGGTGGTCTCCCCGGTACAGGTTCAGGATGCGCCGGAAAGCAGCCTGAGTTATAAGATCAGAGGCATTTATTACTCAACAGAAAAAGCACTGTCTTCCGTGATATTGCAGAAAGACAGTAATACCACTAACTTTTATCGATTAGGCGAAGAGATCGACAACGGTATTTATATCGAGCAGATCAATCAGGATTATATTCTGATCTCGCGTCAGGGCCGGCTTGAAAAACTATTGCTGGAAAAACCTACCGCTGATATGAAGGCGTCGTTTGGTTCACCACAGGCGTCCCTGTCATCTACTTCGGCGGCTAAGGTATTACAAAGTTATAAACGCCGATATTCAGATAACCCATTGGCGCTAGCGAAGCGATTCCAGGCGATCCCGATATCTGAAAATGGAAAAAATATTGGCTATAAACTAAAGTCCCTACGCGGCGAAAGCCTGCTTAAAAAGCTGGACCTGCATGAAGATGATGTGTTTGTAGCAATTAATGGCATCGGTCTGGAAAAACCTTTCCAGGCTCTGGATGCTCTAAAATCTCTAACCACGGCTGAAAATGTTTCCATTACTGTGCTGCGCAACGGCAACAGAGAGACATTAGATTTTACTTTAAATTAACCGGACAAATTCCTTGATAACCCAGTTAACACTTCGTTTTTACCGTCATGCCATAAAGGGTGTTTTTTTAATGATGCTGCTACTGAGTAATCCGGTGTTGGCGGAAGAGGTTACTCTGAATTTTAGTGATGCGGATTTAACCGCCGTGGTTAATAGTGTCTCGCAGATTACCGGTAAAAACTTCATTATTGATCCCCGTGTGAAGGGGAAAGTAACGGTTATTTCCTCTAAACCGTTAAACGAAGATGAAGTCTATAACGTATTTCTATCGATTTTGCAGGTGCATGGCTTTGCGACCGTTCCGACCGATAATGCGATAAAAATTATCCCTGATGCCTCCGCCAAACAGGATGCAACACCGGTGGATCTGAAGCCGAAGCGTCGGGATGGTGATCAGCTGATTACCCGGGTCATACTGATCAAAAATGTAAATGCCACCCAACTGGTGCCAGTGTTGAGACCATTGGTTGCGCAGCAGGGACATCTGGCCGCCTATGCGGACACCAATGTACTGATTATTTCTGATCGGGCCTCGAATATTGAGCGTATTGAACAGATCATTGGTCAAATTGATAAAAAGACCGATGCTGAAATTGAGTTTGTGAAACTCGAGCATGCGTTTGCTTCAGAAGTGGTGAGATTATTAACCACCCTGAGCGCCAACGATCCAGCACAGAAAAAAGCTTCGGTAGCCGATGTGAAATTCAGTGCCGATGAGCGTACTAACAGTATCCTGCTCAGCGGAGACAAAAAAGAACGTCTTAAATATCGGTCCATAATTGCAGAGCTTGATCAGCCGGTGGAGTCTTCGGGTAATATTCACGTGGTCTATCTGCGTTATGCTGAATCGGTAAACCTGGCCAAGATCCTGGGCACGGTCGGCAATGATGTGATTAAGGCGCAATCCAAGAATGCCGGTGCTAGTAGCGTTGACAGTGCCTCCATCAATATCCAGCCTGATGAAGTGTCTAATGCGCTGGTCATCACGGCGCCCATGTCGATCTTCAAATCTCTGCGCACGGTCATCCAGCAGCTGGACATACCACGTGCTCAGGTACACATCGAGGCTATTATCGCGGAAGTCTCCGTCGATACCTCGAACGAGCTCGGCGTGCAGTGGGTCATCGATGGATCGCCTGCCGATCATCCGATAATGGCGACAAACTTTGCCGGTTCCGGAACACCGATCACGAGTCTGGCCGGAGGCGCGGCTTCCGCCATATCGGACGGTTTAACCCTCGGAATTGGCCGGGTTAATCACCCGGATCTTAATTTTCTAACCTTGATCCGTGCGCTTTCCGGGAATGCAGACTCGAACTTATTGTCCACCCCGTCCATCGTTACTCTGGATAATCAGGAAGCACAGATAGTGGTAGGACAGAACGTGCCATTTGTAACCGGTGAATTTTCTTCAACCTCCGGCTCAACCTCCGTTGCCAATCCTTTCAGAACCATCGAGCGGCAGGACATCGGTATCAGCCTCAAGGTCAAACCACAGATCAATGAGGGTAATACGATTACCCTGGACATCGATCAGGAAGTTTCTAATATCAGTGGAAGCAGCACCGGAGCGGTCGATCTGGTGACCAATAAACGTGCCCTGAAAACCGTGGTTCAGCTGGAAGATGGCGAACTGCTGGTACT
>JACNJF010000097.1:25723-31104 GCA_014382695.1 Gammaproteobacteria bacterium
CAGGATAAGCTGGAAAAGCTCTTCGTACGCAAGGGTGTAACTGTCACTGCCATCAGTGAAGCGCAACGGGTCACCGGTATCGTTACCCAGATTACGCTACTGGACGATGCCGAGTTTAACCGTTTACTCGGACAGCATTTTGAAAGTAATAATGAAGCGTCCTTTCTGGATGCGGAAAAAATTGGTGGGGAACTCGATCTGCACGATGTGGCGAAAGAACTGGCTGAGCCGGAAGACTTGCTGGAAAGTGATGACGATGCCCCCATTATCCGCCTGATCAATGCCCTGATCACCGAAGCGATCAAGGAAAATGCATCCGATATCCACGTTGAACCCTTTGAAACACGGCTGTCTATCCGCTTTCGGATCGATGGTGTATTACGCGATATAATTGAACCACCGCGCCAGATTGCGGGTCTGCTGGTATCACGTATCAAGGTTATGGCGAAGCTCGATATCGCCGAAAAACGGCTGCCTCAGGATGGTCGAATTGCGTTACGTATAGCCGGTCGTCCGGTTGATATCCGGGTTTCCACCCTGCCTTCGGGTCATGGTGAGCGTGTGGTTATGCGTCTGCTCGACAAGCAGGCCGGACGTCTCGATTTAAATCATCTGGGGATGGCTGAAGACGTTGAAAAGCGCCTGCGCTCGATGATCCAGAAGCCGCACGGTATCCTGCTGGTAACCGGTCCGACCGGTTCCGGTAAAACCACTACGCTGTACGGCGTGCTCAGTGCGCTGAACAATAGTAAACGTAACATACTGACGGTTGAAGATCCGATCGAATACGATCTCGATGGCATCGGTCAGACCCCGGTGAATGTCAAGGTTAACATGACTTTTGCCAAAGGTTTACGCGCTATTTTGCGTCAGGATCCGGATGTGGTGATGGTTGGTGAAATTCGTGACAGCGAAACCGCGCAGATTGCCGTACAGGCCAGTTTAACCGGACACCTTGTGCTTTCCACTTTACACACCAACTCCGCCGTTGGCGCCATAACCCGATTGCAGGATATGGGCGTTGAACCCTTTTTACTGTCATCGAGTTTACTCGGTGTGCTGTCTCAGCGTCTGGTCAGAAACCTCTGTCCGGACTGTAAAAAACCTTTGCAGTTAGCGGAAGCAGATCTGCAACGCTATGGCTTAACCGCTGAAGATACGATCTATCAGCCGGTAGGCTGTCCCAGTTGTATTCAGATGGGCTTCAAGGGACGCTCGGGGATCTATGAATTGATCGAGATAGATGCCAAGTTATCGAGCATGATTCATGATCAGGATAGCCAGCAGAAAATTGAAAAATACTGTCGTACCCAGTCGCCTGGCATCGTTAATGATGGCCTGGATAAAGTCAGGCAGGGGATTACTTCACTGGATGAAGTGTTCCGTATTACGAAGGAAAGTTGAGACATTACGTTGAATCATATCTTGCTATCCAGCGACTTACTGACGTGTACCGGTCTATGCTTAGCGACCACCTCAGGTATGACTAACTGATTATGGCGGCTTTTGAATATGTTGCTTTTGATGCCAAAGGGTCACGTAAGAAGGGCCTGATTGAGGCGGATACGGTCAAGCAGGCACGCCAGCAGCTAAGAGGTCTGGGGTTTTCTCCGGTCGAGGTTGAGCCGGTAAGCAGTCAGCAGCAAAGCCGGGGCAGCAAGATGCATAAGGATAAAATCAGCGTTCCGATTTTATCCCTGATTACGCGTCAGTTATCCACCCTGATCAGTGCTGGACAACCGGTGGAATCCGCCATCTATGCGGTTTCTCAGCAAACCAACAAGCCGCAGGCTAAAAAGGTTTTGCTGTCGGTCAGGGCTCGTGTGCTGGAAGGCTATGCGTTATCGGATGCAATGCGTGAATTTCCGCGCATATTCGATGCAATGTACTGTGCTTCTGTGCATGCCGGTGAGCAGTCCGGATTACTTGATATTGTGATGGAAAGGCTAGCTGATTTTATGGAATCGCGCCAGAATTTACAGCAGAAAACAAAACTCGCCCTGATCTATCCAATCTTGCTGACCGTGGTATCGATTTTACTGGTGTCGGGCCTGCTGACCTTTGTGGTACCGCAGATTATTCAGGTGTTTGAAGGTTTTGATCAGGAACTGCCAATACTGACCCAGTATCTCATTATCCTGTCTGATTTTTTCAAGGAACATGGCATCCAGGTGATTCTATCTATCATCATACTGTCGTTCTCCTATACTCAGCTGCTTAAATTAAGCTGGGTTCGTGTGTTGCGTGATCGCCTGTTGCTGAAGCTTCCTCTGATCAGTTACCTGGTCAAATTATCGAATACCTCACGTTTTACCCGGACCATGAGTTTACTGGTATCGAGCGGGGTCCCGGCACTGGATGCGATGCATATTGCTACCGAAGTGGTCACCAATAGCATTATTCAAAAAACGGTCATCAAGGCAGCGGATAATGTGCGTGAAGGCGGCAGTATTTCTGAGTCTCTGACTCGTACCGGCTATTTTAGTCCGCTGGTTTTACAGTTGATTTCGAATGGCGAGTCGAGTGGTAAGCTGGGTGAAATGCTGGAGCGCTCAGCCAAAGCAGAAGAGAGTGAATTTGAGGGCATGACGGCTCTGTTTCTCGGCGTCTTTGAACCCGCCATGATACTGGTGATGGGGGGCGTGGTGCTAGTCATCGTACTGGCTATCCTGCTACCGATCTTTGATATGAATGATCTGATTCAGTAACTATGCCGGTTCTGCGTGAGTGGCTGCCGGTATTCATTATCAGTATGATAATGCTGCTGCTACAGTTGCTAGGGCCAGAGTTGTTGCGTTATGACAGCCGTTTTCTTCAGGATGCTGAGTACTGGCGTTTTTTAAGCGGGCACTGGGTGCACGCGAACTGGATTCATTTCTTGTTGAATATAGCCGGTTTTATCCTATGTCTGGCTTTAACCGGTGTGCGCTGGGCATTGTGGCAATGGGGGTGGCGGATTATTGTATTATCTACAGCAATTTCCAGCGGCTTCATTCTATGGCAGCCACAGCTCGGCTGGTATGTCGGATTTTCCGGCGTGCTGTTTGGTCTATATGTACTGGCAGCGGTGGCCAGCCTGTCTGAACAGCGCATGATGTCGGTCATACTACTGATATTTATAGCGTTAAAAATCATTCTTGAGCAAGGGGCATCTGTTAATATTACCAGCAGCGAGCTGATTGGTATTCCGGTACTGGTTGATGCTCATTTATATGGCGTATTGAGTGCCACTTTGGTGGTTTTGGCTCATTTCATATTTAATAAACTTATTTACCCGAAAATTTAAACACAGCAGGTTAAACATGAAACATCGGCAACAAGGCTTTACTCTTCTGGAAATCATCGTCGTTATTACCATTATTGCGGTACTGGCAGCCTATATAGCACCCAAGGTAGCCGGTCGTGCAGACGATGCCCGAATCAGTAAAGTGAAGAATGACATCCAGGTGCTGGAGTCGGCACTGGAACTTTATCGGCTGGATAATTTTACCTATCCAAGCTCTGATCAGGGCCTCGAAGCACTGGTGACCAAACCCAGTGACAACCTGAAAAACTGGAAAACGGGTGGCTATGTTAAAAAACTGCGCAAAGATCCCTGGGGAAATGATTATCACTATAAAAGCCCGGGACGTGAAAGCGAGTTCGAGATTTTTTCCTACGGGGCCGATAACAGTGAGGGTGGCGATGGCTCTAACATGGACATAGGTAGCTGGAATCTGGACACCATTTGAATGCTCGGTTTAACCTGAGCTAGATGATGCAGGTTTCGATCACAACGGGATTATCCCAATTGGCCAGAAGCCGCATGCCCGGATGCTCTACGCAAAAACGTGGATTTACCATACTGGAAATGCTGGTCGTGGTTGCCGTTATCTCGATCGTGGCCTCTACTATCTTGCTCAATACCAGTTTTAATCGCCCAGAGACTGAAATTAAGAAGCATGCGAACCTGCTTGGCAAGACACTCCAACTACTGATGCAGGAAGCCATACTGGAAGATCGCAATTTTGCCATCTCACTGATCCCCGAAGGCTATCTGGTGCTGGAATTCGATGGGGAAGAGTTTTCCCCGACAAAAGATACCTTTCTGCTGGGTTTGCAAAAGAAACACGGCTACAGCGATGAACTGGTGATCGATAGAAAGATCATCGTGATCGAGAAAAAGGAAAAACCCGATGCACATATCCTGATACTGGCGAGCGGTGAAATGTCTATTTTTGAATGGAATATTGCCGACCGGGAAAACAAGCTACAGGTGAAGCTCAGCTCTACCATGCTCGGTAAAATCACCACCGAAGGTCCGGCGGAATCGCTTTGATGAAAGCTCGCTTTCAAAATGCCTTCACCCTGATTGAAATTATGGTGGCACTGGCCATTATCGGCCTGACCATGGGGGCTATCATAGAAAACACCACCGCTTCAACGCGTAATGCATTGTATTTACAGGAAAAAACGATTGCGAGCTGGATAGCAATGAATCAGATCAGTCTGGTTCGAGCCAGACGCGAATGGACCAGCGTGTCGAATAAAAAGGGCGAAGTTGAAATGGCTAATCGGGAATGGATTTGGAAGATGGAAATCCTGAAAACAGATGACCCAAATATGCGGCGCCTGAATGTAGATGTCTATCTGGCGGATAAGGATGACCAGTCGTTGGCCAGCATGACCGGTTTTCTCGGGCAGCTATAATGAAGATGCGAGGTTTTACCCTGTTCGAAATACTGGTTGCTGTGAGTATCTTTGCGGTGATTAGCAGCATGACTATGAGCAGTCTGATACAGGTTGGGCGTACCGGTGAAAAGGTCAGCGAATCACAACAGCAGTTGTCGGAGATTCAGTTTGCACTGGGCTATCTGAGCAAGGATATCGTACAGATGTCGAATCGTAAGATCAGAGACCAGTATGGAGATGAACAGCCGCAACTGTTTATCGCAGAAAACAGGCTGGTCTTTACCCGCAACGGCTGGAGCAATCTGTTGCAGCAACCACGTAGTAATCTGCAGCGCGTTCAGTATCAGCTGGTCGATAATAATTTTCAGAGAGTGTACTGGCCAGAGCTTGATCAGTCCTATACAGAAGTCAGTGTGACTCAGACCCTGTTACAGAAAGTAGAAGAGTTCTCGGTTAAACTTTTAACCAAAGGCCAGGAGTCGTTTGAAAGCTGGCCGCTGGATGCACAAAATACCTCTGCAGTGAGTCCGATCGCCATTGAGTTGACCCTTAAATTGACCGGTCTGGGGCAGGTTCAACGAATCTATGAGATATCCGATGCGCTGCTGCTATAAACTCCAGCGTCAACGTGGTGTTGCGCTGCTGATGGCGATGCTGGTGGTGGTGATAGCAACCGTTATCGCTGTTTCACTGGTACATGAGCAATCGCT
>JACNJF010000029.1 GCA_014382695.1 Gammaproteobacteria bacterium
AGTTCCCGCCTGGCGACACCCGTTTCCTGAAGCAGCAGAAGGCGCAAAAACAGGCCGAACTGATCGATGCCAAACTGTCCAACCGCAGCCTTACCATCGTGCGGGATGTGCGCCAGACTTATCTGGAGATTCTTTATCTGGAACAGGCAAAGAATTCAATCATCAAAAATAAGCGACTGTTTGCGCAACTGTTGGAGGTTGTGCAGTCGCTATTCAGTGTCGGACGCAACAATCAGCAGGATCTGATCCGTGCTCAACTCGAACTCAGTCGACTGGATGACCGCCTGACTAAAATCGAACAGCAGATCAACACCCAGCGCTCCAAACTATCGCGCTGGATCGGCACCGAAAACAGCCTGAAGCCGTTCGATCCTGAACTGCCGTATATGCCAGAGGTCAGGCTGGAAACCGATTTTGACAGCCTCAGCCAGCAATTCCTCAACCATCCTCAGGTACAGGAAGTCGATCGCCAGCTGGAGCTAACGCGGAAGGATATTGAGCTGGTGAATGAAAGTCTAAAACCGGGCTGGGGCTTAACCGTCAGCTACGGCTACCGTGAAGATGCGCCAAACGGTACCGATCGTGCTGACTTTGTATCTGCTGTGGTCGCGATTGATCTGCCTCTGTTTACAGCCAAGCGGCAGGATAAGAAACGTCTTTCCAAAGAATACGAATACCAGTCGCTGAAAAGCAAACGCAGCGAGGTGCTACGCCAGCTGATTTCCGAGCTGCAACAGGAAATCACCAATGAGTCGCTACTGCAACAGCGTCTGCATCTGTACAGTAAACTGTTGTTACCGCAGGCCAAACAGCAGACACAGGCTTCCATGCTTGCTTATCAATCCGATAAAGGGCGTTTTTCCGATGTGATGCGTGCCTACATCGACGATCTGAACGCCAATCTGGATAAACATCGAATCGCGGTCGATATCCGCCAGTCCAAGGCCAAAATTCTATATTACGTATCCGGGCTGCAATCCGGCTCCGGCAACCAATAACCCCCCAGAGGATACAGACGTGAATAAACTTTTATCCGGATTCATACTTTTAAACCTGGGCCTGGTTTTAGGCTATCTGGGACAACCTTTTTTATCCGCGCAATTGCACGAGGCGGGATTGATTTCGGAAACAGCAGGAGCAGGCGGGGAAGCATCCGGTCCCGAAGTCCTTTACTGGGTGGCACCGATGGATGCCAATTACCGTCGTGACAAACCTGGTAAATCACCGATGGGGATGGATCTGGTGGCGGTGTATGCGGAAGATAACGCCGAACCAGGTGTGGTGAAAATTTCACCCGTGGTGCAGAACAACCTCGGTGTACGTCTGGATAGCGTAAAAAAAGGCCAGCTCGGGCGAGAAATCAGTACCGTCGGTTATATCGCCTTCGATGAAGACAAACTGTTTCATGTGCATACCCGGGTCGATGGCTGGGTCGAAAAGCTACTGGCCAAATCGAATGGGGACAAAGTCAGTAAAAATCAGAAACTATTTGAGCTTTACAGCCCCGACCTGGTGAATGCGCAGGAGGATTATCTGACCGCATTAAAAAGTCAGAATCGCATACTGATCTCGGCCTCACGCGACCGCCTGTCTTCACTCGGCCTCAGCAACTGGCAGATTGAGCAACTGGATAAAACGCGCAAGGTACAGCAGCGCATCGATTATACCGCCCGCTTCGATGGTTTTGTGCAAAACCTGACCATCCGTGAAGGCATGTTCATCAAGCCCTCGATGGATCTGCTCACGATAGCCCAGATCGATACCGTGTGGGTCATCGCTGAAGTATTTGAACGTCAGAGTGGCTGGGTCAAGGTCGGCCAGAAGGTCGATATGACGGTGGCGGCCTATCCGGAAAAATCCTGGCAGGGTCTGGTGGATTATATCTACCCGACACTGGATGAAAAAACCCGCACCCTGCGCGTGCGCATCCGCTTTGAAAACCCTCAGCAACTACTCAAGCCGAATATGTTTTCACGTCTCACTATCCACAGCAAGGATGGCGCAGAAACCCTGTATGTAAAACGCGAAGCGATCATCCGAAACGGACAGTTTGAACGCGTGGTGAAGTCGCTCGGCGATGGTAAATTCATCTCTGTCGCAGTCAAAACCGGCGCAGAGAACTCGACCGATGTTGAAATCATCAACGGTCTGCGGGCGGGTGATCAGATCGTCACTTCGGCACAGTTTCTGATCGATTCAGAATCCAGCCTGACCGCGGCTTTCGAGCGCATGCAGGAACCGCAGGAAACTGTTAATAAAGCGGTGACTATGGAAGCGGAAGAAACCAGAGTGTGGATCGAAGGCACGGTGGAAAACGTGATGACCGGACATAGCATGCTGACCATCGAACATCCACCGGTCGCCGCCTGGGGCTGGCCATCGATGGTGATGGACTTTACTGTTAACAGGGGTCTCGACCTGAACAGTATCAAAGTAAAAGACCCGATACGTTTTCAGGTAGAAAAAAATGCCGACGGTTCGGTCCAGATCATCGAAATCGATAACAGCAAAAAATCGACTGGCACAAACGCTAACCAGGCCTGGCTGAAAGGCAAAATCGTTAAGGTGATGGATAAGGATTCAAAGTTGACATTACAGCATGGACCGGTTGAAGCCTGGGGCTGGCCATCGATGGTGATGGATTTCCCGGTTGAAAAATCACTCAGCCTGAAAACCCTGAAAAAGGATACCGAGTATAACTTCCTGGTGGAAAAGCACAGCTCCGGTTCGGTTAAAATCGTACAGTTGAATAATGAGGGGCTGAAATGATTTCGTCGCTTATTCACTGGTCGATTCGCAACCGTTTCTTTGTGATACTGGCCACCCTGATTCTGATCGGTGCCGGACTGTATGCGGTCAAACAGACTCCAATCGATGCGATACCCGATCTATCCGATGTGCAGGTCATCGTTAAAACCAGTTTCCCCGGACAGGCACCACAGGTGGTGGAGGATCAGGTCACCTATCCTTTAACCACGGCGATGCTGTCGGTCCCGAAAGCGGTCACGGTACGCGGCTATTCTTTCTTTGGTGACTCTTACGTGTATGTCATCTTTGAAGAAGGCACCGACCTGTACTGGGCGCGTTCGCGGGTGCTCGAATACCTGAGTCAGGTGGCATCCTCATTGCCGGCTAATGCCGTCTCGCAACTGGGGCCGGATGCGACCGGTGTCGGCTGGATTTACGGTTATGCACTGATCGATAGAACCGGCAACATGGATATCAGCCAGCTGCGCAGTCTACAGGACTGGTTTCTGAAGTATGAACTGCAAACCGTACCCGGTGTGTCTGAAATCGCCACCATTGGCGGCATGGTTAAACAGTATCAGGTGATCGTTGATCCGGACAGCCTGCGCGCCTACGGCATTCCGCTGAGCCTTATCAGTACTGCGATTACGCGGGGCAACCAGGAAGCCGGTGCCTCGGTGGTGGAAATGGGTGAAGCCGAATACATGGTCACCGCCACCGGCTATATCAAGAGCGTGGAAGACCTCAAGCAGATTCCGCTGGGATTGAATAACAACGGCACCCCGCTGCAACTGAAAGACGTCGCCGATGTGATCACCGGACCACAGATCCGGCGTGGCATCGCCGAACTGGATGGCGAAGGCGAAGTCGTCGGTGCCTACGTAGTGATGCGCTTCGGTGAAAATGCACAACAGACGATCAAACTGGTAAAACAGAAACTGGAGACCTTGAAAAAAGGTCTACCCGCCGGGGTCGAGATAATACCCACTTATGACCGCTCAACCCTGATTAATCTGGCGGTGGAAAACCTGTACGAAAAACTGCTGGAAGAAATCATCGTGGTGGCGATTGTGTGCGCGCTGTTTCTGTTTCACTTCCGCTCTTCGCTGGTCATCATCATCAGCCTGCCAGTCGGCATACTGGGTGCCTTCCTGGTCATGCATATGCAGGGTTTGAATGCCAACATCATGTCATTGGGCGGGATCGCGATTGCGATCGGCGCAATGGTGGATGGTGCCATTGTGATGGTCGAGAACGTACATAAACATCTGGAAAAGACCGAACTCACCGACAGCAATCGCTGGCAGATCATTGCGGAAGCCTCGACCGAGGTTGGACCTCCGCTGTTTTTCTCACTGCTGATCATCACCCTCAGCTTTCTTCCTGTGTTCACGCTGGAGGCACAGGAAGGCAAGATGTTCGCCCCGCTTGCCTTCACCAAAACCTATGCGATGGCGATGGCGGCAGGTCTATCGATTACTCTGGTACCGGTACTGATGGGTTACCTGATCCGCGGTAAAGTCATGCCGGAGCATAAGAACCCGGTTAACCGGCTGGTCAGCTGGATCTATTTGCCAATCATCAAAACCGTGCTGGATGCGCCCAAAACGATGATTTTCATCGCCTTGATCACCCTCGCGATTGGCCTGTGGCCGATCACCAAGATCGGCAGTGAGTTTATGCCACCACTGGACGAAGGTGACCTGATGTATATGCCAACCACCTACCCCGGTATCTCCATCGGCAAGGCCAGAGAATTACTCCAACAGACCGATAAGCTGATCAAAACCCTGCCCGAGGTGAAGAGTGTATTTGGTAAAATCGGCCGTGCCGACTCAGCCACCGACCCGGCCCCCTTGACCATGATCGAAACCGTAATCCAGCTCAAACCCAAAAGTGAATGGCGTCCGGGCCTGACCACCGAAGGCCTGCGCAGGGAACTGGATGCACTGGTCAAGTTTCCCGGACTGACCAATGCCTGGGTAATGCCGATCAAAACCCGTATCGATATGCTCGCGACCGGGATTAAAACACCGGTGGGGATCAAGGTTGCGGGTCCTGAACTGGCGCAGATTGAAATCATCGGAAAACGCCTGGAACAGGTACTGAAAAAGGTCCAGGGCACGGCCTCGGTCTACTCCGAACGGGTCACCGGTGGGCGCTATATCACCGCCAATATCAATCGTGACAATGCGGCCCGCTACGGGCTCAATATCGCCGATATCCAGCAGGTCATCGTCACCGCGATCGGTGGCATGCGCGTGTCGCAGACGGTGGAAGGGCTGGAGCGTTATCCGATCAACATCCGTTACCCGCAGAGCTATCGCGACTCAGTGGAAAAAATCCGCACGCTGCCTTTGACCACCCGAGATAATCAGCGTATTGCACTGGCGGATGTGGCCGATATCCGGCTGGCAGATGGCCCTCCGGCGATCAAAAGTGAGAATGCACGGTTGAATGGCTGGACCCTGGTCGATATCGACGGGCGTGACCTCGGCTCGTATGTCGCTGCAGCACAACAGGCGGTGGCCAGTCAGGTCGATCTACCGCCTGGCTACTCGATTGCCTGGTCGGGCCAATACGAATACATGGTACGTGCCAAACAGCGCCTGTCCGTCGTGGTACCTTTAACCCTGGCCATCATCATGCTGCTGCTCTACATCAACTTCCGCAACGTGACCGAGGTACTGATTATTATGGGCACCCTGCCATTCGCACTGATCGGCGGAATCTGGCTGATGTACATCATGGGGTTTGAGATGTCGGTAGCGGTTGGAGTCGGCTTTATCGCACTGGCCGGTGTTACCGTCGAAATCGGCGTACTGATGCTACTGTATATGAATCAGGCTTATTGCCGGATTTCGAACGATGCCCAGGCTGAACAACGTGACCTGACCACAGAAGATGTCCGACTGGCGGTACTCGAAGGCGCCGGTAGACGGGTACGCCCGATCATGATGACCGTCGCCACGGTGGTAGTCGGCCTGATACCCATCATGTATGGCGAAGGTACCGGCTCTGAAGTCATGCAACGTATCGCCGGGCCAATGATCGGCGGCATGATTAGCTCGGTGATCTTAACCTTGCTGGTGATACCGGCGATCTACTTTCTGTGGAAATCGTTCACCCTTAAGCACTGTCCATTCAAACCACCCAGTACCACACTTACTGAAAGAGGATCTCAATGATGAAATACAGCAAAGTGGTAGCGATTATGAATATCTCGGATTATGGACTGCTGAGTGAAGCGCTGAAAAGCAGCAATATTCCGGGGGTAACGGTCAGCCGGGTGGAAGGCTATGGCGATTATGTAAATGATTTCGCCGCGTTCGGCTTTTCCGAAAATATGAAAATCGAAATCTATACCAGCAGCGAACAGGCCGAGGCTATTGCCCAGCAGTTATCGGAACTGGCGAATGCAATGACCGAAGGCGGCGGTGTCATCGCCATCGAACCGGTATCGACCCTGCTGAATGTCAGAAAACTGGCAACATAGGCTGGATAAAGCTCACTATTGATAAAATAATATGCCGGCAGACACTGCCGGCATGACTTTATGCTGTCACACAGGTATATTTCCGCTTGTGCAGAAATATAGTCGAATATTAAACCAGGTGACCGAGTCGAAGGAAATCAAACCATGGTTATCTTATGATATCTGATCATTTGTTAATTTCTGTAGCCGAATGGTAGAACTTTCCCCAAAAGCCCATAAAGCACAGCTCATCGGCGGGCTGCTCGCTATCGCCTTAAGCTTACTGTCACTGATCGCCATCCCGCTCTACTCCACAATGCCAGTTTCCCAGCTGGAGTCGATACGCGAGCGCGGCTATCTAAAGGTATTGACCCTGAATGCAGCATCGACCTATTACGAGGACGCGGATGGTGCGAACGGTTTTGAGTATCATCTGAGCAAGATGTTTGCTGAGTATATCGGGGTTGAACTCAAAATAGTGCTGGTCAACAAATTTGCGGATCTCTATCCCGAGCTGATCTTCGGCAGCGCGGACCTGATTGCGGCTGGCGTTTCGCGTCAGGATGATGTGCAGCTGAAACAGATCGAATATGGCCCTGGCTATTTTCAGGTTAAGCAGCAGTTGCTGTATAAAAACGGTCTGCCGAACAGGCCTAAACAACTGCAGGACCTGGAGTCGGGGATTCTAGAAATCATCAAGGGCAGCAGCCATAGTCGCCTGCTCGCTAATCTGAGCAAAAAGAATACACAACTGAGCTGGCACACCAATAAAAATATCGCCACCGATGAACTGATCGAACTGGTCGATGAAGGCCTGGTCGATTACATTCTGGCCGACTCGCACGAAATATCCCTGCAGCGACGTTTTTATCCGGAACTACGCATCGGTTTCGACCTGGGTGAGCCCAAACAGTTACGCTGGGCGACTAAAAGTTCAGGGGATAGAAGCCTGATCCAGGCCATCAATCGATTCTTTGGTATCATCAAAAAGGATGGTCGGCTCGATCAGTTGATCCATCGTTACTACGGCCACGTCAAAAATTTTAATTATTCCGACATCCAGACCTTCACCGCCCATGCCAGAGATCGCCTGCCAAAGTACCGTAAAATGTTTCAGGATGAAGCCAAAGCCCAGGGCCTGGACTGGAGACTGCTGGCGGCTATCGGCTATCAGGAATCTTTATGGAATCCAAAAGCCACTTCACCCACGGGTGTGCGCGGCATGATGATGCTGACCCAGGACACGGCAAAGCACATTAAGATCAAAAACCGGCTGGATCCGGCGCAAAGCATCAAGGGTGGCGCCATCTATTTCAACCGGGTACTGAATAAAATACCCGAACGCATCAAGCAACCGGATAGAAACTGGCTGGCACTGGCTTCTTATAATGTAGGGTTTGGTCACCTGGAAGATGCCAGAAAAATCACCCAGATCAATCAGGGCGATCCGGACAAGTGGATCGATGTGAAGGAAAACCTGCCGTTACTGGGGCGCAAAAAATGGTACAAGGACACTAAACACGGCTATGCGCGTGGCTGGGAACCGGTAAAATACGTCGAGAATATTCGCAAGTATTACGACATGCTGGTATGGATGGATGAAAAACAAAACGGTAGCAGCAACTCAACGCACAAGCCATCCAGCGATAAACTGCTGATACCACCGAGCTTTTAGGGCGGAGCTGGTTTTTAGTTAGTAAACAACTCTTTTTCCAGCGCCAGAAAAACCTGGTAGGCATTCACCCGGTTACCCAGTTCAAAAGCCGGCAGTTTTTCGAACGGTGACCAGTCGATGGAGTCATACAGCACATCAAAGCTCATCATCTCTTCCACCCCTGCCCCCAGATGTTTACGTAGATAAGCCAGATAATCACGCGTCAGCTGGATTGCTTTCAACGGGTCGCTGGCCAGTGATCCATGACCGGGAATCAGTGCCGTAACGCCCTGCTGATCGGCCATTTTCTCGAGTGTCTCCAGCCAGGCTTTAGAATCGCTGTCGCCGACAAAGGGAATACGCCCTTCAAAGATGACATCGCCGGTGATAAACACCTGATCAGGCTCGACCAGTACCGTCAAATCGGCATCCGAATGCGCCTTACCGAGATAATTCACTGTCATGCTGACACCCGGCTCCCGGATCACGATCGACTCTCTGATGATTTCATCCGGCGAAATCAGGCGCGTACTATCATTCACCCACGGCTCCAACGAAAAACGCCGCTCTTCCAGACGCTCGGCCGCCTGTTTTGAAGCCAGGTACTGATCGACCCCATACGGCGCGATAATCCTGGCACCCAGATCCTTGAATACCTGCAGGCCGTAGATATGATCCGCATGATAATGCGTTGCGATCACCCGGTTCACCGGCAGATCACTGATCTTACGAATTTCAGCGAGCAACTGCTCCGCCAGAGAAGGCGACCCCAGTCCATCCACAATGGTGATAGCCTGGCTACCGATGATCACCGTCGCATTCGAAATAAAGCCCTGATTATCGGTCGCGACACCGGTCGCACCCTGTACGAAATAGACATGTTCGGAAACCTTGTGTAACTCCATCGATACCGTTGAACGCGGGTAGCGGAAATTAAACTCAGCGGCTGCAGGGGTTAGCGTTGACAGCAATGACAACAGTAAAAGTATAGAAAGCGGATGTTTAAACATATTGAATCCTCATGGCGTTGATTTCTTTTCACTGCGCCGACGCGCAAAAAAATGACTCATGATATCGGCACAGGGCTGCTGCAGAACGCCGCTTTCGATGTCTATCCGATGATTAAACTGGGTGTGCTCAAGCAACCGGCAGGCACTTTGAATAGCGCCGGTTTTATATTCATTGGCACCATACACCAGACGCCCGACCCTGGCATGCATCATGGCTCCGACGCACATCACGCAGGGTTCCAGCGTGACGTAGAGCGTGGTATCGACCAGCCGGTAATTTTCTATTTTTGCAGCGCCGGCACGTAATACAATAATTTCGGCATGAGCCGTTGGATCATGCCGGCTGATCGGCTGATTATGCCCGGCGGCAATCAGCTCCTGCTGTGCACTGACCAGAACTGCGCCAACCGGCACTTCGTTAAGCGCTGCAGCCCGCTGCGCCTGTTCCAGCGCAAGTTGCATCCAGTCTTCATCGGATGGAACTGACGGCGCGTCTATTCCCACTCAATGGTGCCAGGCGGCTTGCCTGAAATATCGTAGGTGACACGTGAAATACCGGAGATTTCATTCATGATGCGGCGCGCCACATGATCCAGAAATTCATACGGCAGGTGGGCCCAGCGAGCCGTCATAAAATCGATGGTTTCGACGGCTCGGAGAGCCACCACATAATCGTAGCGACGACCGTCACCCGTCACACCCACCGACTTAACCGGCAGGAATACGGTAAACGCCTGCGAGGTTTTTTCATACAGGTCATGCTTCCACAGCTCTTCCATAAAGATATGGTCGGCCAGACGTAACAGGTCGGCAAACTCTTTTTTAACTTCACCCAGAATGCGCACACCCAGTCCCGGACCGGGAAATGGATGGCGGTAAACCATTTCATGCGGCAGACCTAACTCGACCCCGATCTTGCGCACTTCGTCCTTAAACAGTTC
Organism: Gammaproteobacteria bacterium; assembly: GCA_014382695.1. Lineage (GTDB taxonomy): Bacteria > Pseudomonadota > Gammaproteobacteria > JACNJF01. The sequence continues at coordinate 9,829 of JACNJF010000029.1, forward strand.
ACGTAAAGGCTCGATCAGCTGCAACCGCATATCGGCCGGTAGACCGCCCACGTTATGATGAGACTTGATCAGATGCGCCTTGCCGGTAGAGGCTCCAGCCGATTCGATCACGTCCGGATAAATCGTACCCTGGGCAAGGAACATCGCATCGTTCTGTTTGGCCGCCTCTTCTTCGAATATTTCGATGAACAGGTTGCCGATAACCTTGCGTTTCTGCTCTGGATCGGTCACCCCTTTCAGGCGTCCGAGAAAACGCTCTTCCGCATCGACCCGGATCACCTTCACACCCATGTGGCTGGCAAAGGTATCCATCACCTGATCGCCTTCCTGATAACGCAACAGGCCGTTATCAACAAAGATGCAGGTTAACTGTGTACCGATCGCCTTGTGTAACAGCGCTGCAACGACCGAAGAATCGACACCTCCTGATAAACCCAGAATTACATGCCCGTCAGCCACCTGAGCGCGAACCTGTTCGATGCTGTTTTCAATGATGTTTTCTGCGGTCCAGTCCGAACCACAATCACAGATCTGATGAATGAAACGACCCAGTATTTGAGCGCCCTGGCGGGTATGGGTAACCTCTGGGTGAAACTGCAGACCGTAGATATGACGTGTTTCATCGGCCATGCCCGCAATCGGGGCAGAGTCGGTGCTGCACATCAGCTTGAATCCGGGCGGCAGTTCGGCCACTCGATCACCATGCGACATCCACACGTCCAGCATGCCATGCCCTTCTGCGGTCACATGATCCTGGATATCTCTCAGCAGTTCGGTATGTCCTCGCGCGCGCACCTGTGCATAGCCAAACTCACTTTTACCGATATTTTCAACCTTACCGCCAAGCTGCTTGGCCAGCGTTTGCATGCCGTAACAGATACCGAGTATCGGAATTTTAAGATCCAGTATCTGTAACGGCGCTAGTGGGGTTTCATCCCCCAGCGTCGATTCCGGCCCGCCGGACAGGATAATGCCTTTAGGAAGAAACGCACTGATACGATCGACAGCGATATCCCACGGGTAGATTTCACAATAGACCCCCAGTTCACGCACCCGGCGCGCAATCAGCTGGGTGTATTGTGAACCAAAATCGAGGATCAGTATCCGGTCATTATGCAGGTCATGCGGCATACTCATTTAGGAAGAGATCCGGTAGTTAGGCGCTTCTTTGGTGATCGTCACATCGTGTACATGAGACTCGCGCATACCAGCGCCGGTCACCCGCACAAACTCGGGCTTGGTCCGTAATTCTTCGATATTGGCACAGCCGACATAGCCCATGCTGGAACGCACGCCGCCCAGCAGTTGATGAATGATGCTGGACAAAGGCCCCTTGTATGGAACACGTCCTTCGATCCCTTCTGGCACCAGTTTTTCAGCGGTACTTTCCGACTGGAAGTAACGGTCACTGGAACCTTTTTGCATGGCCCCCAGAGAGCCCATGCCGCGATACGATTTATACGAACGCCCCTGATATAGTTCAACTTCACCAGGCGCTTCCTCGGTACCCGCAAACATACTACCGATCATGACGCTATGCGCTCCGGCGGCAATCGCCTTCGCTACATCACCGGAGAAGCGAATCCCGCCATCGGCGATACAGGGTACACCGGTACCGATCAACGCTTTCGCTACATTACTGATCGCAGTGATCTGAGGTACACCAACACCAGCAACGATACGTGTGGTACAGATCGATCCAGGACCGATGCCAACTTTGACCGCATCAGCACCTGCAGCGACCAGATCAAGAGCGGCCTCAGCGGTAGCGATATTGCCGCCGATCACCTGAATATGCGGATAATTTTTCTTCACCCAGGCGACACGGTCGATGACGCCTTTGGAGTGACCATGCGCGGTATCCACCACGATCACATCCACTTCTGCTTTCACCAGTGCAGCCACCCGTTCATCCGTATCCTTGCCGGTACCGACTGCAGCACCAACACGCAGACGCCCCTGATCATCCTTACAGGCCAGCGGATGCACGGTGGACTTGGTGATATCCTTGACCGTAATCATGCCCTTCAGGTTAAAGTCTGCATCAACCACCAGCAGGCGCTCGATACGATGACGATGTAGCAGTTCCAGAACTTTTTCCTTGGAGGCACCTTCTTCGACCGTGACCAGACGCTCTTTCGGGGTCATTACCGATGAGACGGGCTGGTCCAGATTGGTTTCAAAACGTAAATCGCGTTTGGTGACGATACCAACCAGACCTTCGGGACCGATCACCGGCAGACCGGAAATCTGGTTTTTACGGGTAGATTCAATCACATGACGGATGGTTGTATCGGGTGTTATGGTAATCGGATCCTTGATCACGCCGCTTTCAAATTTCTTCACCTGAGCGACCTGCTCAGCCTGTTCCTGAGGGGAAAAGTTTTTATGAATGATACCCAGACCGCCTTCCTGCGCCATCGCGATAGCCAGATTGGAGTCGGTTACGGTATCCATCGCAGCAGAAACCAGCGGAATATTTAGCTCGATATCACGAGTCAGTCGGGTTCTAAGATTTGCGTCGTTGGGTAACACACTCGACTTAGCAGGAATCAGCAAAACATCATCAAAAGTAAGGGCTTCCTCGCTTATACGCATAATCTCTCCGGGAGGGTAATTAACAATGCGCGATTATAAGGTATTGACCATAGAACGGTAAACCGCATAATAGACCGGATAACAAAAAAACCTGACAGTGCAATCCCTGATCACCCTGGCTGTCGAAAGGTCTATCATCAAAAATAATCTATGAGGAAAAACCATGTCGTTTAAAAAATCTATACTCTGTCTCGCGATCTCTACACTGATTGCCACGACAGCTATGGCTTCAGCAGAGCATGCTATCGCTGCCGCCGAAGCTGCACAGAAATCGGCCGCTGCTGTCGGCCACGAATGGCGCGATACCGGCAAGATGATTGCTGAAGCAAAAGAGCTGGCCGAGAAGGGGCAAACTGACGATGCCATAAAAGTCGCCAAAATCGCTGAACAGCAGGGCCGTGATGCCTACGCGCAATACACCAGCGAACTTAAAAGATATTCTCAGAAACAGTAAACCCGGCTCCAGCCAACATTTATTGCTCAATAAAAAGGCCGCTACATGCGGCTTTTTTATTGGCTGTCAGCCCACCTAAATTAACGCTGGTACTCCATGGCTTGGCCATGCCTGGCATAAACAGGTAATATCTCGGGCCTCTGTTCTCCTTCAATCGATCCCATGCAAAACAATAGCGAAGCCATCTGGAGCGTATCAGCGCTTAACTTTGAAATTAAGACCCTGCTGGAAAAAGGCGTGGGTACGATCTGGATCGAAGGCGAAATATCCAATCTGTCGCGTCCAGCCTCCGGTCACTGGTATCTAACGCTGAAGGATGAACGCGCTCAGCTGCGTGCCGCGATGTTCAAAAATCGCAATTCGAGGGTGCTGTTCAAGCCTGAAAACGGGCAACAGGTACTGGTGCGTGTTCAGGTCACCCTGTACGAAGCCCGTGGTGACTTTCAGATCATCATCGATCATATGGAGGAAGCTGGAGCAGGTCGTCTGATGCAGCAGTACGAAGCGCTTAAAAAGCGTCTTGCCAGTGAAGGCCTGTTTGACTCTTCACACAAAAGGAAAATCCCTGCCCAGGCCCGCCATATCGGCTTAATCACCTCGGCCAGCGGGGCCGCGATACGCGATGCCCTGAGCGTGATCGCACGACGTTCGCCACAGTCTGAAGTGACCGTGTTCGATACACCGGTACAGGGAGTGCAGGCCACGCCTCGTATCATCAACGCTATCCAGCAGGCCAATCGTTTTGGGCAGTGTGATGTACTGTTGCTGATCCGCGGTGGCGGCTCACTGGAAGACCTGTGGTGCTTTAACGAAGAAAGCGTCGCGCAGGCGATATATGCTTCAGAATGTCCGATCGTAACCGGTATAGGCCATGAAATTGATTTCACCATCGCCGATTTTGTGGCCGATCATCGTGCACCGACGCCCTCCGTTGCGGCTGAAACGGTGACTATGGATCAGTACGAAGTGATGACCCGCTTCGATGTACTTTCCAGCCGACTGCTACGACTGATGCAATTGCGCCTGCAGTCACAGCTTGATCGTTTGAGCGAGATTGAACAGCGCCTGTTTCGGTTTCATCCAGAACGTTCGATGCAGGAACTGAAACAACGCATGCAGTTTGTCCTGTCTCGCCTGAAGATGGTGCAATCCACATTAATCCTGCAACGGCTGAATCGCTTCAGTCTCGCCAGAGAACAGTTCAGACATCTGAACCCGCAGGCTACAATCCCCGCTTTACAGCAACAGATCGAGCGCCTCAGGCATCAGCTGGAGCTTGCCTCCAGAAACCAGCTGGAAGAGCACCAGTACCGGTTTAAGTTACAGGCTCGCTCACTCGACAATCTGAGTCCGCTAAAAACCCTGTCACGTGGATTCGCTACCATCAGCAAGGAGCAGACCCTGATCAACTCGGTTACCCAGCTTCAGCGCGATGATGAGATTGTGATCCGGTTGCAGGATGGAAAAGTAACCAGCCGCATTGTGTAAAACCGGCCTGTGTAAGATACCCGCTCTAGCCAATGCTGCACCTCGGTGAAGTACCCGACAAGCCCCGGCTCAATGCTTACTATCAGTAAAATCAATAAAGGGTTAATCTGATCGGTACGTTATAATCACTGGCCAAAATATTACAATTAAAGCACAGGCTGTTGATTTTACAGGATATTTTTAGAATTATTCGGTCAAGATTTAGCTGATTTTCCTGCGCTCAATTAACCATCACCAATAATGGAGAGTCCCTATGAGTAATAACACTGTCACCATTACCGATAACCGAACGGGTAAAAAAGTTGATCTGGATATTCTGGATCCAACAATGGGCTCATCAACCATTGATATCCGCAAACTGCACAAAGAATTAGGTCTGTTTACCTACGATCCAGGGTTTCAGGCCACAGCCAGCTGCAAGAGTGACATCACCTTTATCGATGGTGATAAAGGCATCCTGTTGTATCGTGGCTACCCGATTGAACAACTGGCGGAAAAAAGCGGCTACCTGGAAACCAGCTACCTGCTGATCTACGGCCATTTGCCGACTCCAGTTGAATACCATACCTTCGTCAAAACCATCAAAAACCATACCATGGTGCACGAAGATCTGAAGATGTTCTTTAACGGCTTCCATCATGATGCCCATCCGATGGCGATCATGGTCGGTGTAGTGGGTGCGCTGTCAGCGTTCTATCATGATTCTCTGGATGTAAATAACCCCAGACACCGTGAAATCTCGGCCCATCGACTGCTCGCAAAAATGCCCACCATCGCCGCCTACAGTCATCGTCGTGCTCACGGTTTACCGCTACCCTACCCGCGTAACGATCTGGATTTTATCGAAAATTTTCTATACATGATGTTTAGTGTACCGAGCAGAGAATGGAGCGTAGACCCCATTGCGGTGCGTGCCATGCGCCTGATTTTTATCCTGCATGCCGATCACGAACAAAACGCCAGCACTTCGACCGTGCGCCTGGCCAGTAGCTCCGGTGCTAACCCATTCGCCTGTATCTCGGCCGGAATCGCTTCCCTGTGGGGGCCAGCACACGGTGGCGCTAACGAAGCGGTCATCCGAATGCTGGAAGAAATCGGTACCCCGGATCGGATTCCGCAATTTATTGCGCGTGCGAAAGATAAAGATGACGAGTACCGCCTGATGGGCTTCGGTCACCGGGTCTATAAAAACTACGATCCGCGCGCTAAAATCATCCGTGCAGCCTGTAATGAACTGCTGGAAACAATGGACAGCACCAATACGCCGTTATTCGATATTGCGCGTGAACTGGAGCGTATCGCACTGGAGGATGAATATTTCGTCAGCCGTAACCTGTACCCCAATGTGGATTTTTATTCCGGCATTATTTTCAAGGCTCTGGGTATGCCGATGAATATGTTCACGGTTATCTTCGCGATGGCGAGAACTGCGGGCTGGATTTCACAATGGCTGGAAATGATGGATGACAAGGAGCAGCGTATCGGCCGTCCACGTCAGATCTACACCGGTGTAAAAATGCGTGATTACGTCGATCTGAACCAGCGATAATCGATTAGCTGCTGAGCCGGGGAAATACTACGTCCTCATCCCCGGCTTTCCACACTACATACCTGTCCATCACGTTCTGAAACAGGATGCTCTCCAGCAAACCATTCATCCACCCTCCCAGTGCTGGATATTCAACCGAAAACCAGTCCATATCAACCGCGCTAAACTGACGTACAAACGGCAGTATTGCCATATCGCTTAGCGTCGGACGGGGTGCCAGTAAATAGCGGCTGGTTTGCAGGCGCTGCTCCAGTTGATCTAAAAACACCTGTGCCTGAGCGCGGTAGTAAAGCGGAGTGTGCTGCACAAACCTGTCTGCGTATTTGTAGTGATCGAGATGAGTTTTAAACTCCGCATCACACTGTCCGATCAGTTCATTGCTTACCGCCTGCAATGTACTGTCCAGCCAGCGTTGCGGATCCTGCTGCTGCAGCGCCCAGTACATAATATCCAGGCTTTCATCGATAACCTGCGCTGACGCTAACACCAGCACCGGTACGGTCGCTTTGGCAGAGACCCAAAGTAAATCATCCGGCTTATCGCGCAGACTGACTTCGCGTAAATTCACCGGCTGCCCGCTGACCGCAATCGCCAGACGCGCTCTCATCGCATACGGGCAACGCCGGAAAGAGTACAGAACGGGTAGTGGCAGGCACATATTTAAGCGTTTAATTGCGGCCTATGACGTAATCCGGATAGAAAATTAATGCGACATGATCACCGGAATGATCATACTTTTAAGTAAGGTCGTCGTCACCCCACCGAATATTTTCTGTTGCAGACTAGGCGTACCATAGCCGCCCATCACCAGCAGGTCGATATCATTCTCGGCGATTTCATTCAGAATAACGGTGGGCACGTCAAAGGTACCGGCATTCAGTCGCTTAACGCTGACGTTCAGCTTATGGTGCTTTAGATGTTTCGCCAGATCATTCACCAGCAGCTCTCCTTTGGCGGTTTTCTTTTTGCCTTCCTTGACCACCAGAATGATCACTTCCTCAACATTTTTCAGTAGCGGCAAAGCATCATGCACGGCGCGCGCAGCGGCCGGTGTTCCATCCCAGGCGATCATCGCTTTCTGGCAGGGAATTCGATGAGCACCGATATAGGGCATAAAAAACACCGGGCGGCCACTCAGCAGAATGACCTGTTCAGCTACCGCTTCGACAATCGAAAAGTTAGGATTACTCGGGTTGGCCTGGCGCAAAATGACCAGATCAAAATTGCGTGCTATCTGCGCCATCTTCCGCGCTGCGCTAGACTGATCGCCGTACACGACACGCGTATCGACCGCAATTTCGGCCTGTTCTGCTTCCTTCGCAAACGTATCGACTCGCTGCATCGCTTCCTGTTCAGAGATTCGGGCTTGAGCCTTGGCATCGGAAACCTTGAGGTGCGCAGGTTTAATCGACGCCAGTGCCACACCGGTCAGGCGCGCCTGACTCAACTGAGCCAGAGAAAAAGCCGTCTTTACCCGTTCTGAATTGGAAACACCATCATCCAGATAAACCAGAATATCTTTTAATTGCATGGAAAAGTCCCGTAGTAGTTAATACTCTAATTTTGCGCCAGATGACGCTTTATTAACAGGATGAAAATCGTCTAAAAATAGACCCTGCCGCTATTTGAACTTGTAAATTAGCATGCTCTAATATAGAATACGGTACGTTTTACACCACCATTTTATAACATCTTAAAACCCGAATTTCAGGAGACTGGATATGAGCATTGAGCGTACTATTTTAGCGGTAGCAGGACTATTTGTATTTCTGAGCGCCACACTGGCCTATTACCATCACATTTACTGGTTATTCTTTACCGCCTTTGTTGGGATCAACCTGTTTCAATCCGCTTTTACCGGATTCTGCCCGATGGCGATGATTCTGAAAGCAATGGGATTAAAATCGGATAAAGCCTCTGCCTGAAAATTTTTCAGATGTTGTATAAAAAAGCCCGCTTTTGCGGGCTTTTTTATTACTCAAATCGGCTAAACTAAAAAGATATGTTTCAATTCCAACATTTTTAACCTCGAAACCCATCAGGATAGCCTACATGCTCGACCAGACCACGCCTTCAGCCGATTCCATGCAGAAAAGTATCATTAGCGCGATTGATCAGATAAAGACCATCATTGTGGGTAAGCCGGAACAGATCAAACTGGCCGTGTGTTGCCTGCTTTCCTCCGGCCACTGCCTGATCGAAGATTTACCCGGTGTCGGTAAAACCACCCTGGCGCATGCGCTGGCACGGGTATTTGGTCTGCATTTCAGTCGTATCCAGTTCACCAGTGACCTGTTACCGGCCGATATTCTGGGCGTCTCCATCTTTAATCCGCAGAATCAGCAGTTTAAATTCCATCCCGGTCCCGTGTTTGCCAATTGCGTTCTGGCGGATGAAATGAACCGCGCCACACCAAAAACCCAGAGCGCGCTGCTGGAAGCGATGGAAGAGCGCCAGATCACGATTGACGGCACCACACGCCATCTGCAGAAACCGTTCTTTGTGATCGGAACGCAGAACCCGCTCGATCAGTCCGGTACCTTCCCGTTGCCGGAGTCCCAGCTGGATCGCTTCATGATGAAACTGAAGCTGGGTTATCCAGATCAGAAAGCCGAGCGCGAACTGCTGGCCGGACAGAACCGGCAACTGCTGCTGCAATCGATGCAGGCCTCCATGTCGATTGAACAACTGCTGATCCTGCAGCGTAGTGTTGATGCGCTACATGTATCCGAATCACTGCTCGATTATGTCCAGCTGCTGGTGAGTAAAACACGCGATAAACAACTGTTCGTGTATGGACTGTCGCCACGTGCCGCGCTATCGTTACTTAAAGCCGCGCGAGCCTGGGCTTTGATGGATGGGCGTGACTTTGTCGAGCCGGGTGATGTCAAAGCCGTGTTTAATGCGATTAGCAGTCACCGCCTGATTGTGGCCGAACAGCATAGTAAAAGTGTGGAAAGCCTGCTCGATATGATCCTCAGCCAGACCGCGATTCCCTAGAGGTCGGCTGATGCCTGTACTGAGCGCCTTACGCCAACGCATGGATCGCTACATCGCTGCGCGCAATCCGGTTTCCAGCGGTCAGATTCTTTTGCACAATCGGCGTCTGTATATTCTGCCTACCCGTTTTGGTTACCTGTATGCCATTATGCAGATCGTGCTGCTGCTGGCCGCGATCAACTACCAGAATAGTATGGCCTATGTACTCACCTTCCTGCTCACCGCACTGGGGATCATCAGCTTATGGCAGACCCATAAAAACCTGCTGGGCATCAGCGTACAGCTGAACACCCCGAAACCGGTGTTCCAGGGAGAAGATTTAATTTTGCAGTTTACCCTCATTCATGAAAACCCGATTCAGCGCTATGCGATCGGTATCCAGTACCTGAACGCCGCGCCGGAGTATACCCGGTTACAGCCGGATCAAACTTCAACGATTAGCCTGGCCCTGCCCGCTATCCGACGCGGACTGTTCCGGCCTGCCGGTGTGGTGATATTTACGCGTTACCCCACCGGCCTGTTTCATGCCTGGAGCTGGTTAAAATTTGACGTACCAATCCTGATTTACCCGAAGCCGCTGTACGATATCAAACTGAGAGAGTCGCTGGCCGATCCGGAGCATAGTAAAAGCACCGTAAACACCACCGATGGCGATGATTTTGCCGGACTCAGAGAACATCGACAGGGTGAATCGCTGCGCCATATTTCCTGGAAGGCTTACGCCCAGGGTCGAGGTATGCTGACCAAGACCTTTCAGGGGCACGCATCGCCCAGTCTGTGGATAAACTGGAGCGACATGACCGCCACAGCGCAGGAAGCCCGCCTTGCGCAAATGACGGCGCTGGTGATTCAGGCCAATCAGCTGAGCCAGAACTATGGGGTGAATCTACCGGGGCAGGAGATTGCTCAGCACAGTGGCTCGGCGCATTTTGCCAATTGCCTGAAACAGATCAGCTGCTACAACCAGACTGCAGCGGATGCCGAACTGGCTATCGAATAAAGCATGAACAACAATCAGCCCATCCATTTAATCGCACAGGAAGTCGCCGACCGAACCGCGATCCTGACGGTGTCATTCAGCTTTATGCTCGCCATGCTGCCGCATTTCTTCCATATACCGCTGTGGGTCACCGGCTTTACCCTGTTTGCACTGGGATGGCGCATCGTACAGGCATTTGGCCTGATCCGGGAAATTCCACGCTGGATACTGGTGCCGCTGGTTCTGGTTGGAGGCCTGAGCGTGTTTGCCCAGTACTGGACCATTGTCGGGCGTGATCCCGGGCTCGCCCTGCTCACCGTAATGACGGCTTTCAAGTTTATCGAATCCAGAACCCTGCGCGATATTCTGATCCTGATCTTTCTGTGTTACTTCATTCTGGCCACCCATTTCCTGTTCGGCCAGAGCATACCGATTGCGATCTACATGTTGTTTACCGTGATCATCATTACCACCACCCTGATTACCATCAATCAGCGCGACAATACCATTCCATTGCTGCCGCGCATCCGCGTAGCCTCACGTCTGATCGCTCTTTCGGTCCCGGTAATGCTGGTTTTATTCCTGCTGGTGCCACGCATCCCCGGCCCGCTGTGGGGGCTGACCAAGGAACAGCGTGGTGGCATTACCGGGCTCAGCGATACCATGTCACCCGGTGAAATCAGTGATCTGATCACCAGTAACGATGTTGCTTTCCGGGTTTCCTTCGATGCTGATATTCCAGCGCAGCAACGGCTCTACTGGCGCGGTCCAGTAATGGTGAGATTTAATGGCCAAACCTGGTATCAGCTGCGTCAGGAACGCCTGAATGGGCAATATCAGGTGGATAAGGAAAACGCGGTAAACTATACGGTGACGCTGGAGCCACATGGTAAAAAATGGATTTTCGGTCTGGATATTCCGATCGTAACGCCGAACTTCAGTTACCTGAGCACAGAGTTCCAGTTAACCAGCCATAAACCGGTCAATGACCTGCAACGCTACAGCCTGAGTTCGCAATTAAACTATCAGATCGGCAGTCAGGAGTCGCTCGAATACCGGTTACTGGCCGAGCAGTTACCGAATCATAATAACCCACAGACTGTGGCACTCGGCCAGCAATGGGCCAGCCAGTTTGACTCGAAACTGGATATCGTCAATCAGGCGCTCAAGATGTTCCGTGAAGAAGAATACGTGTATACCCTGCAACCACCATTGCTGGGTGCAAACGCCAGCGATGAATTTCTGTTCAATACACGACGCGGCTTCTGTGAACACTATGCCAGCAGTTTCGCGTTGCTGATGCGTGCAGCCGGAATTCCGACTCGCATCGTCACCGGCTATCAGGGCGGGGAAATCAATCAGGTCGGTAATTACCTGATCGTACGCCAGTCCGATGCACATGCCTGGACTGAGGTCTGGCTACAGGACCGAGGCTGGGTGCGGGTCGACCCCACGGCAGCAGTATCACCCGACCGCATCGAAAAAGGACTGGATCAGGCACTCAACAATCAGTTCTCCAACTTCAAGATCGGCAAACGGCATCAGTTCCTGGGGCAACTACTGTATAACTGGGACAACCTGCAACATAACTGGAATGACTGGATTCTGAACTACGATCAGCGCAAGCAGGCGCGCTTTCTAAATCAGCTGGGTTTAGGTATTCGCAGCTGGGGGGATATGGTGATCGCGCTGGTAATCTGTCTGGTTGTGATCACTGGCAGTTACTGGCTGATTGCATGGTATCGGGACCGGCCTGCACGCCCCCCGGTGTATGAAAAAATTATCCAGCAGCTATTGGGAAAACTGGCCAGAAAGGGCTTTATCAAGCACCCGGCAGAACATGTGTATGAATTTCTGGAACGGATCAGGCTACAGCAACATTTCCATGACGAGCAGTTGACCAAGATATTTGATGCCTATAGCCGCATAAAATACGCCAGAGGCTATCAGAAAGAGGTAGTCATCAAACGCTTCCGCCAGATGGTTGCAGAATGGAAAGCGCTTTAAAACCAGTGCCGTAAACTTTAACCAGGCTGGAGAAACTGGCTAGGACAGCTGATTCTTCATGTGGCTCTGAATGCCGGAAAAGATGGCACTGGCAATTTTATGCTGATGCTTGGGTGAAGATAAGCGACGCTCTTCCTTTGGATTCGAGATAAAAGCTGTTTCGATCAGTATCGATGGCATGTCCGGTGCTTTGAGTACCGCAAATCCGGCCTGTTGCACTGAGTCTTTATTCAATTTGCCGACCTTTCCCAGATGACTTAACACATCAGAGCCAAGTTCCAGGCTATCCTGAATAGTCGCAGTCTGGGAAAGATCGAGCAGCACGGAAGCGATCAGATCATCCTTATCGTCCAGACTGATTCCGCCCATCAAATCGGAGGCATTTTCTTTTTCCGCGATCCAGCGCGCAGCTTCAGAGCTGGCACCATTCAGCGACAGGGCATACACCGAAGCTCCTTCCACCTTGGGGCTTTCGAAAGCATCGGCATGGATCGAAACAAACAGATCAGCCTGATTCTTGCGCGCTTTTTCAACCCGATGGCGTAGCGCTACAAAGCGATCGGTATCACGCGTTAGCACCGCCTGAAGGCCATCGGTCTGGTTGATCATGGTTTTCAGTTTATGCGCCAGTGCCAGAGTAACATCTTTCTCTTTGGTTCCTTTATGCCCGACAGCGCCGGGGTCTTTACCGCCATGACCCGCATCGATCGCGATGACAAAATTTTTATTCTTTCGAACATGGCGTTCCTGCTGACTGGTTTTGATCGGGGTTGGACTCAACTGTGTGGCATGCATATCCACCACCAGTCGGTAACCCAGCTGACCATCCGGTTGTAGAATAAAACTTCTGGGACGGACCCGACCATTCAGATCCAGTACAATACGCAGATCATCGTTTTTACGCACTGCAGAACGGATTCCCTTTAATAGTTCAGTAGAATTCTGTTCTGAGATCAGCGCCGCATTTTTAGCAACATCCTTTAAATCAATAACAACCCGATCTGGAGCTTCCAGGGTAAATAATGAGTGATCGATCTCACCAGAGAGGTCAAACACAACCCGGGTATGCTCCAGATTGGATTGAGACACACGAACATCTGTTAATGAGATTTGAGCCGCAGCCAGCGAATTTTTAAACGGTACAGAGAGGGAGTATAGCGCGCTGATACCAGCCAGCTTTTTTAAAAAAATTCGTCGAGCTACAGTTCCAGAGTTCATGGGATTCACTTTAAGTCAGTAATTTACAATTAAGACAGTATATTTATAGTGAAAATCAAATATAAAATCAACTGTTTTCTCTTTATTTATTAGATAGATACTTTAACTATCTCGAAATCACTTAAGATTTATAGCCCGTCTGAGTCGCTCTCCCCAGGGGTTATCAGCGTGCGCTGTCAGTTTGCGACACTCATTCTGATACTCTATTTCAAGCTCCAGTCCGATATTTTCCAGATAACCCTCTGCCCGCTCCGGCCACTCAATAAAACACCAGGTATCGGCACGCAGATAGTCACGAAAGCCCAAATACTCCAGTTCCTCCGGATCTCCCAGCCGATATAGATCGAAGTGCGCAATTGAAAACCCTGGCAGCTGATAAAACTCAACCAGCGTATAGGTCGGGCTACGCACCCCTGTGGTAATTCCACAGGCTTCCAGTGCACCTCGCACGAGGGTAGTTTTACCGGTACCCAGATTGCCTTTCAGTGTGATCACCCCCGGTGCAATGCCCGGCTGAATAAGCTTCGCACCGAAGGCTTTCATATCCTGTTCGTTACAGATAATCATGTTTAATACCTACCCGCTTGCCAGCCTGTTGTGCACGCAGTTTTTTCACTACACGCGGAAGGCACTGAATGATATCTGAAGCAATCAGACTGGCCGCGTCGTGCTGTTGGGCAAAATCTTCGGCCGCCAGTGCATGCACCAGCACAGCCGTCTGCGCAGCCTGCGATGGGCTCAAGCCCTGGGCCAGATAACCGGCGATGATGCCAGCCAGCACATCGCCCATCCCCGCTGTCGCCATTCCGGCATGCCCGTGATTACACAGCGCAGGGCGCTCATCCTGCGCACCCGTGAGCGTTCCGGCACCTTTTAACACCACCGCCAGAGGCCACTGTTCGCTCAAACGCTGCAGGCTATTCAGTCGATCCTGCTGTACCAACTGAGGTGTAGAATTGAGTAATCTGGCAGCCTCTCCGGGATGTGGCGTTATCACTCCCTGTCGGGTAGTCAGTGCCGACAGAAAATCCACCTGCAACGCATCCGCATCGATCACCATCGGTTTATCGATATACTGGATGCTGTGCAATATCTCGCCCGCGCTGGGTGACTGGCCCAGCCCCGGCCCCACTACAATCAGCGAAGCTAGTTCCAGCTGTCGCTCCAGCTGAGTCCAGTCACTCACCATCAACTCCATCTGCCGAGTTGCCGCCAGCGCATAGTTATCCGGATGCACACACAGACTGACCACACCGGCACCGGTTCTTAATGCCGCCAGTGCAGCCAGGCTCGCGGCGCCACTCATCGAGCGATCACCACCGATTACCAGCACGTGACCGAACTGATTTTTATGACTGTTGTTTTTACGTGCTAACGGCAGGGCAATAGTGTACGGACTTAACAGCGAGCAATCGGGCATGACTCTGCGCTCGGTATCGGTAGAAAGGCCGAGGCGGTCAAACTCCAGTACACCGCAGTAATCCGGCCCATCGGCCAGATAGCAACCGACCTTTCGACCAATAAAGCTCACGCTTACATCGGCCATGATCGCAACCGGCATCGCGATACCGCTATCCGCATTCAGGCCACTCGGAATATCGATACTCACCCGGTAAGCCGAATGCGCATTGATTGCGCTCACCAGATTGATCCAGCTCGGATCCAGAGCGCGACTCAGGCCTATCCCTAGCAACCCATCCACAATCAGATCACAATGCGGAATATCACCCTGCCAGGCCGACGTAACCCCGCCCTGCTGTTCCCATTGCTGGCGGTAATACAACGACTCGGCCGATTGCATGGCTAAATCACCCACGCCGATCAAATCCAGCTGCCAGCCATCCTGTTGCATCAGACAGGCCAGTGCAAAAGCATCGCCCCCATTATTACCATTACCGGCAAACACAACGGCATGTCGAATATCGGGCCAGTGTCGCTGGATTGCATCATATACCGCCCGCGCTGCCCGACTCATCAACTGCGCAGAAGTCTGCTGATCCAGCTGCATGGTCAGGCGATCAAGCTGATAAACCTGCTGTCGTCGATAAAGATGAATGGATTGATGCATGCTAAAACTGATTCGAAATTGAACCGACTTACTATAGCAAAGCCTGATTTCGGCTTCGCCATTTTTAAGCCATTGTAGTAAAAAATATATTCTTCCGGATAAGTTCTTTAACCCCGCCGCGTCATCTATACTTCATAAAATCAACCCACACAATAACAACGAAGACTCACGCTATGGGACTCACACAATGAATGATGAAAAAGCCAAACTTTTCGTACTCGATACCAATGTGCTGATGCACGACCCCACCGCACTGTTCCGTTTTCAGGAACACAATATCTTTCTCACCATGACCGTACTGGAAGAACTCGACCAGGGCAAAAAAGGCATGTCGGAAGTGGCCCGTAATGTGCGACAGGTGAACCGCTTTATCGATGACCTGATGACAGAACATAAGGATCAGGATATCAAGCTGGGACTGCCCCTCAATCAGTATCTGACCGAAAACGGCAACCAGCTCAGCAACAGCAGCGGTCGCCTGTATTTTGAAACCGAAGCCCATAGCCCGCGTCTGCCCGACAGTCTGCCGGGCAGCAAGAATGACAACTCGATACTCGGCACCGTGATCGCGCTGAGCGATGACTGGGACTGCGAAATTATCCTGGTCTCAAAGGATATCAACCTGCGCATCAAGGCCGCCGTACTCGGCATACCGGTGGAAGACTATTCCAACGACAAGGTGCTGGATGATCTGGAACTGCTGTTTACCGGCAGCCAGGAATTACCTGCCGAGTTCTGGCAACAGCACGGCGAAAGCATTCACTCCTGGCAGCGCGACGGCAAGACTTACTACGAATTCAGCGGTGCAGATACGGCTAACTGGCACCCCAATCAGTTCATTTATCTGAAGGATAATTTCGACGGCATGGTGATCGAAAAAACCAGTGAGCTGTGCGTTATCGAAGTGATTAAAAACTACACGACAGAACACAACTCGGTTTGGGGCATACAGGCCCGCAACCGCGAACAGAACTTTGCCTTCAACCTGCTGATGAACCCGGAGATCGATTTCGTCAGCCTGTCGGGTCAGGCCGGCACCGGAAAAACCCTGCTTACACTGGCCGCCGCACTGACCCAGACCCTGGAAGAAAAGCGCTACTCTGAAATTATCATGACCCGCATCACCGTGCCGGTCGGTGAAGACATCGGCTTTTTACCCGGCACCGAAGAAGAAAAAATGTCGCCGTGGATGGGAGCGCTGATGGACAACCTCGAAGTGCTGGTCGGTAACGATAAAAGTGAAGCCTGGGAACAGAAAGCCACCTCCGATCTGGTGCGTCACCGGATTAAAATATCCTCGATGAACTTCATGCGCGGTCGCACCTTCCTGAACAAATTCATCATTCTGGACGAGGCCCAGAACCTGACCTCAAAACAGATGAAAACCCTGATCACGCGTGCCGGGCCCGGCACCAAAGTCGTCTGCCTCGGCAATATCGGCCAGATCGACACCCCCTACCTGACCGAAACCACCTCTGGACTGACCTACATCGTAGACCGCTTCAAGGAATGGCAACACAGCGGGCATGTAACCCTGAAGCGCGGCGAAAGATCACGCCTGGCGGATTATGCTTCGCGGATACTGTGAAGTATCCCGTCATTAAAGAACGGGCATGGAACAATAATAGACTGCTGGAGCGAGTGAGAGAATAACGCCCAAATAAACGGCTGACATTAAAAATCCAATTTTCAAAATCCTGAGCATCGCACAGCAATGAGTGATAAAAGCATTCCCTTTCAAGCTATTGACTGGTCAACAATTTCAAAGACCGAACACAAAGGTAAAACAGGCATTGCTTATTGGCAAACCATACAGTTTGAAGGACTCAGAATTAGAATGGTTGAATACTCAAAGGACTACTTCGCGGATCATTGGTGTGAGAAAGGTCATATCGTACATTGTTTAGCGGGTGAAGTTATCAACGAGCTAAAAGATGGCTCGAAAACACGGCTTACTCCAGGCATGTCCTATGTCGTTTCGGATGATTTAAGTACCCATCGCTCAATCACTGAACAGGGAGTAAAGCTAATGATCATTGATGGTGACTTTTTAAGCTTAAAATAAATTGTGGATGACAATGGAGGTCAGATAATTGAAATTTTGCATTCTGAAAAACTATTGCCAGAATCAAAAACTCTCCAGACAGAACATGTGAAGTGGATCGGCATCCGACCCGGACGCGGAGCGCCAATGCTTGCTGTTGAGGCGGTTCCAACTGGAACCGACAAGGGCTGAAAAGATGATCGCTTCAGCGCTAAAGCTGGAAACCCCAGGCTCGAAAACCCTCCCAAAATCGCTCGCAATACTCTCTTAACCAACCCAGATAAGCGACAGTATCTTCCTGCGTAGCAAACCAGCTTTGCCAGTTATTGCCATGCTCGATTAGATGAACAGACAGCCTATTGGGGATATTTTTCAGTTATTTTTACTCTTTGAGTGGCTCCTTACCTTTATCCATGGCTTAGACCAGGCACATCAATTCCTTACACCTCTTTTCTCCACTCGAAACTAATTTTTCAAGGTGAACCGTGCCTTCTGGCATCCAAAATTACTCTCGACGCTAAATATGTAACATAGTTACATTTATATTGACAGGCAAACTAAATGCAATTATCCTTTGCCTCGTTATATGTAACTTTATTACATTTATTTAACGAAACCGAGGAATGAAAAATGAACAACTTAGTTACTACTTTAGCCATCTCTGCCGCTATTCTGGCTTCATCGTCAGCCATTGCCCGTCCCGGGTTTGGCGATCACCCCTCCAGAGCGCAACTGAGCCAGGAAGAACGCATCGAGCAGATGACAGAACGCATGACAGAGCGTGGTTTTTCTCAGGATGAAATTGATCAGCGCTTCAGCAGTATGCAGGAACGTATGGAGAATCGCAGTGAGGGCCGACATCGAGCAATGGAAAATATGACCGAAGAAGAGCGCATGGAAAGACTGACCGAACGTTTGAGCGATCAGGGATTATCTCAGGATGAGATCGATGAAAAAGTAGCCGAAATGCAGGAGCGTATAGAATTCCGCACTTCGCTCGAAGGACTTTCCGATCAAGAAAAACTGGAAGCGATCACGGCACGCATGACTGAAGACGGTTTGAGTCAGCAAGAAATTGATGAACGTATCGCCAGGGTCACTGAACGAATGAGCCGCCATCAATAATCCAACAATACCGCCAGTTCAGTTGTACTGATCTGGCGGTTTTCAATCTAATTGAATGAATGAATGAAGAGTCGTTATGAATTTTCAATCCGCAATACTACCCGCCATCATTATTAATCTGGCAACTATTCCCCTTTACTCGGCATTTGCTGATGACAGGCCCTATACCCTCAATATCGGTTTTCTGGTATTTTCTGAGCTCGCTAACAATGACAGTGAAGATTTCCCCGGAGCCAGTTACTCCATGCCCTTTAGCTTAAGCATCAGGCAAGATGAATTACGCTGGAAAATCAGTTCTTCTCACCTGACACAGGTTGATTCCGATGCAACGTACAATGGATTTGGCGATACCAGTATTGGTGTTTCGTATGACATGAATGACTGGCTGAGCCTTTCCTACAAACACAAATTTGCTACCGGAGATGAGAGCGATGGTTTCAGCTCCGGTGAAGATGATGATAGTGTCAAAGTCGATACCTTTCACAGCCTGACAAAACGAACCTCCCTGTTTACCACTGTCGGCTACAAGTGGGTTGGAAAAGGCGACCGCGATGACCGCCAGAATGCTGCCAGCGCCGCCATTGGAATTGGCTATGCGTTCAAACCCGATTTTAGCCTGATGGGTAGCCTGGACTATTATGAAAGTAGCTATACTACTTCCAGCGACACCACATCATTTACGGTTCTGGGGTCTCACAAGATCACCTCTCAGACCAGGATAGGTTGGTTTGTGGGAACCGATAGTGACGATGTCTTTTCCGCAGGAACCAGTATTGGTTACTCATTTTAATCCATGAGACAATACTCTAATGAGTAATAATAAAATCAGTTCACCATCTACAGCACTGGCCAGAGCCATACGCCAGATGCTTCGTCCGCTGGTGAAATTACTCATGCATCAAGGTATTACCTACATGGGAATGGTCGAAGTGCTAAAGGAAACCTATGTCGAGGTGGCAGAGCAGGACAAGTCATTACACCTCAAAAATAAACGCCAGACGGATAGCCGTATCAGCCTGTTAACCGGGGTCCACCGCGGCGAAGTCAAACGCATCCGTGAATCCTTTGACGAGCAGGTGACCGAAAAGGAAATCAGAGCTGGCATCAGTGCCCAGATCATGGCCCGGTGGATGGGCCACTCTGAATATTGCGACCCGCAAGGCATACCGGTTGCGCTGCTAAAAACCAGCGATAAAGGAAAGTCTTTCGAGTCACTGGTTTTTGAGGTCTCCCGGGATAAACACCCCCGTTCCATCCTGGATGACTGGCAAAAACAGGGGCTGGTGGAAATAGACGATGAAAACCGGATTCACCTGAAGCAGGATGGATATACCGCCAGTAAAGATATCGAGGAAAAGCTGTTTTTTGCCGGTAAAAACATTGCCGAACACTTGTCTACGGTGAGTCATAATCTAACCTGGCTGGATGACCCAAGGTTTGATCGCGCTGTGTATTATCACCATCTATCAGAACAGTCAGTGCAGGATATCGAAACCCTGGCGCAGCAAGAATTACTTAAAGCCCTCAAAAAAATAAACCAGGCTTCGGCAAAAAAACAACAGCAGGACGAAAAAATCGAACCCCGGCCAGATCAGTCCATTCATATTGGCGCCTACCTCAGTAAATCCGGACGAGTCCCTGATGAAAAATAGCTTTTTATACCTTCTAAAAGGGCTAACATGGTTGCTACCGATATTCCTGTTCGCATGCAGTAGCCAGCCACAGACATCATTTCAGCAGGCTTCGGCAGAAGGCGACTCCGGCTTTGGAGGCACAGGAATTATTCGCTACAGCACCGGGAAAGACGAGGGTTCGAGTGGTTTTGGCGGCACCGGGATAGTCGGTAACATCGATGCATTTGGCAGTATCTGGGTCAATGGTATTGAAATCGACTACGACCAGAACGTGCTGCTTAGCTCCAATCTAGCGGGTAGTGACAGTCAACTGAAACTCGGTCAAACCGTTATTCTGGAAACAGTAGCAGAATCAAACGACAACAACCGACCCTATACCAGAGAGATCAGGATTCTGTATGCAATGGCGGGCAAGATACAGGCCTTCGAATCGAAGCGAATTAAAATGCATGATCAGTGGATACAATTACCCGAAACAGTTTACCGGGACGAAGGACTTATTCTGCAAAACAATCAATTCATTGCCATCAATGCCTACCAGGATGATAACGCGCAATGGGTCGCCAGCCGATTAAACACCAATCTATCCAGCAGTGTCATCAAACCTGCATCGATTGAAGTGGATTTTTCCGACCGGGTGAAGCAGATTATTATTAATGAACGGTTCAAATTTATCCGCCCAGACTGGCCAATAAAGCGCATCAAAAGCCCAATGATAGAAAAGCAGTTTATTCCCGCGCAACAGTGGAAAAGGTCTTTATCGCACAGGCCTGAAAAACCTGCTGAGCGGCAGGAAAACCCCGAAATACGGCAGCTAATTCAGGACAGGCATCACTACAGACCTCGAGAACAACAGCTGCCTCCGCCAAGACCTCGCCGCTAGCCCGGATATTTGCTGGTTAGCTGCTTCGAATTGAGCAAACGGGTGAGAAACTGGAGTCACCCATTAGCTGTACTCACTCATATTTGATCTAACCCACAATGGTAATTGTCTAAATCAAATCTGGCAGTCTCTACATCGCAGACATTTATTATTTTAGTCGTATGGCAAATGTCGGTAGAGTAAAGATGTGGCGCGGTGGTCTAAGGTAAAACCTATCTGTTTCCGC
>JACNJF010000148.1:0-25990 GCA_014382695.1 Gammaproteobacteria bacterium
GGCTGTCGGGCATGCAAGTATTACAGAAGCAAAAATCGCCCTAAATCCTGGCCTTAGGCATGATGAACTGCCTGCAAATGATTGACTGTTTTACCATGCGTTTAAGTTTTGCTAGAGTCGAAGGCAATTGATGGCTGTCCTCAATTTTTATCAAAGAAGCTGTTCGAGTTTGCGGCAGGTCATCATAGCTTTGTGCCAGCAGAAACAGGAAAAGGGATCTGCCTCCTGCGGCGTCTAATGCTCCCGCTTCAGATTTAATCTGTTAGGGTAGTTAGTGACAAACAGGGCCATGTTGATAATCCAGTCATCAAAGCAAGTATGCAGCGTATTGATGCGTCAGCAGACCTTTATTATCAATCTTAACTGGTGAGAGTTTAAGACTACTGGAATTAACTTCTAATCTATTAGAAGCCAAGCTTAATAATACAATTAAGGGTTACTAAAATGACAGATTACAGCAATAATTTTTTGCAGCGTGGCCTGAAAAATATTCAACCCCCTTTTTCAAATTTTATACGTGCACAGACAACATCCAGTCTGTTTCTTCTGATCGCCACTAGCGTGGCCCTGTGGTGGGCAAATTCAGATTATTCTTCTACCTATCAGAATCTAACACATACACCGATTGGTTTTTTTCTGGGCGATTTCGAGCTACAGGCTTCACTAAAACATCTTATTAATGATGGTTTGATGGTCATATTTTTTTTCCTGATCGGACTTGAGATCAAACGTGAAGTACTCGCTGGGGATCTTGCTTTGTCAGAGAATCGGCGCATGTTGATTCTTTGTGCTGTCGGTGGAATGATTTGTCCCGCTCTAATCTATTCCATGTTCAACTGGTCACTTGATTCGCAGATTGGCTGGGGAATCCCGATGGCGACCGATACGGCATTTGCGTTAGGTGTGCTCACCCTGGTTAGAAAACACATCCCCACCAGTCTGTTAGCTTTTATCGTTGGTCTCGCCATCGTCGATGATGTCGGCGCTATTCTGGTCATTGCACTATTCTATACACAGGATATATCGGTAACATTTTTGTTGACTTCATTTACACTTATCGCGTTTTTGGCCGTGGCTAATTATGCGGGTGTCCGACAGCCAGTTTTCTATATCATGGTAGGTGTTGCCGCCTGGTGGACGATGCTTAAATCCGGCGTTCATCCTACTTTTGCCGGGGTCGCGATTGCTTTGACGATACCTGCGCGCCCCATGTTAGCGCCTGATAAATTGCTCGATAGCGCGAAAACTAAAATAAATTCGATGCAGGACCATAAAGATCAGGTCGATGTACTCGGCAGTCGTCAGGATCATGAACAGGTGCTGGAGATACGTGATTTTGCACAACGCGCCAGCACACCTCTGCGGCGCTGGGAAGATGCGCTGGACTTACCCGTTGCATTATTTGTCCTGCCACTATTTGCGCTGGTTAATGCCGGCGTGGTATTTAGCTTAAGCTCATTTATCGAAAGCCTTCAACATCCGACCGGGTTGGGCATAATTACTGGATTGATCGTCGGTAAATTTGTTGGTATTTCAGGTGCCTGCTGGCTTGGCCTAAGATACAAAATAGGACGTTTACCTGATGGCATTAATCTTCACCACGTAATAGGTGTTTCACTGATAGCGGGTATTGGCTTTACCATGTCCACGTTTATAGCCACACTGGCCTTTGACACCCAGCCAGTGAATCTGCATAGCGCTAAAACATCAATTTTGTTTGCCTCCGTTATTGCTGCCATTCTTGGCGTTTTATATATCCGGTTTTTTTCTACAGGAAAACATAAAAAAACACTCAAATCGACAGCAAAAAGTGGTGCGGATTAGTTGAAACGTTGATCGCCCGTTTCGACTTTTGCTTTCTCATTCAATTTAATAGGAATTCGCTCTGCTTGATCCTGCCAGATGAAGTCATCTACATTCATCCAGATCGTCAGACAGGTCAGGAGTCAGCGCAACTAATTCTGAACACTTAATAGAATTCTCTTCGTGAGCTTCGTGTACCTTTCAACTTCGTGTTCTTCGTGCTCCTGGTCGTGATTCTCCTCGAATAAAAGGCCGTCCGAATCACCTGTAAAATATGCCACACCCTGCCAGCAGTTGAACTTGCGGCTAAATAAGTCCATCATCCCAGCGCATACTCACAAAGGATTAATCACATGAATGAAACGATTGAAATACTGTTTAACTTCTGGGTCGGGTTCGCGATTCTGGCCATCATTCTGGTCAAGACTTCGGTCAGATTTGTACCGCAGAACCGTGCTTATGTGGTTGAACGCTTCGGTAAATACAATAAAACCATGCTTGCCGGTCTGAATTTTCTGATCCCATTCATGGATAAGGTCAGCTACGACCGCAGCCTGAAGGAGATTGCGGTGGATGTTCCGAGCCAGTCGGCGATTACACGCGATAACATCTCGCTGGTGGTGGATGGGGTGCTGTACCTGAAGGTGCTGGACCCGTTCAAGGCTTCCTACGGGGTGGATGATTATGTCTACGCGGTAACCCAGCTGGCGCAAACGACGATGCGTAGTGAAATCGGTAAGATCGAGCTGGATAAAACCTTTGAAGAGCGCGAAGTGTTGAATACCAACATCGTGGCCCAGATCAATGAAGCCTCTGGCCCCTGGGGCGTGCAGGTGTTGCGTTATGAAATCAAGGATATCGAGCCGCCACGTACGGTTCTGGAAGCGATGGAAAGGCAGATGAAGGCGGAGCGTGAAAAGCGTGCCTTTATCCTCGAATCGGAAGGTGAGCGTCAGTCGGCGATCAACGTGGCTGAAGGCCAGAAGCAGGCGCGGGTGCTGGCAGCCGAAGCGGATAAGCTGGAGCAGATACTGAATGCGGAAGGTGAGGCGCAGGCCATCCTTGCGGTAGCGGATGCCAAGGCCAGGGCGCTAGAAGTGATCGGTGCTGCCGCGGTCGATGAAAAAGGACAGAAAGCGATACAGCTCAATCTGGCTGAAATGGCGATCCGCGCCAAGGAAGCGATCGCGAAACAATCTTCGGTGGTGTTGCTGAGTGATGAAAAAACCGGCGCAGCGAATATGGTGGCCGAGGCCATGACCATCATCAATAGTCTGAATAAAAAGAACCCTCAGGCGTAACAGCGCAGGCGGACAACATGCTGGAATATATCAACAGTCATTTATCCGGGTTCTGGATCGCACTCGGTTTTGCCATGCTGGCAGCCGAGGTACTGCTGTTCGGTTTTACCACGATCATCTTTCTGTTCGCCGGTGTTGGCGCGCTCGCCACCGGATTGCTGATGATGAGTGGTCTACTGCCGGAAAGCTGGACCGCCGGTATCGCCTGTTTCGGTATCGCCACCGGGCTTAGCAGTACCTTGCTATGGAAGCCATTGAAAGCGATGCAGGATCATGCCGAACCGGATAAAAAACCGCAAAGTGATCTGGTCGGACTGGAGTTTGTGCTGCTGACGGATATCGATGTGACGAATCCTGCTAAGCATCGCTATTCCGGTATCGACTGGAAAGTTGAAATCGATAGCAGTAGTGATGCTGATCAAATAGCTAAAGGTCAGCGTGTCAGGGTGGTTTCGGTGGAGGTGGGTTTGTTGCGGGTCGATAAAGTCGTTTAAGCGACTGGCGCTGAAGCTGGGGCTATTTAAAACCCGGAGTAGAAACAGTCGAACCGGAATACTCCGGTTCGACTATTGGTTTCAAAAACGATTAAGAATCGTAGGTTACATCCGGCTCGTGCATGAATTCAGGTCCGTATTCTTCGAACTTGAATAAACGCAGCGCACGCTGACCATCGAAATCGATTACCCGCAGATCATCGGTTTCGTGCAGACCGTGTGAGGCGACTTCGTAATGATTGGCGTATCTTTCCTTCACCTTTTCCAGCGGCAGCTCATGCGCGATAAACTTGTAGATGCCTTTGGCCGCCAGCTTTTCAAGGAATTTTAAATCTTCTACTGATGAGTGAGAGCTCAACACCAGCAGCGGACCGGTTCCGGTAAATAATAGAAAAGTTTTCATAGTGATCAACTCCTAAAGTAAGGGTGCGATGACGAGACTGACAATCGCCATGACATTAATAAGAATGTTCATCGCCGGGCCGGAGGTATCCTTGAACGGATCACCGACGGTGTCACCGACGACACAGGCCTTATGCGTATCCGAACCTTTACCGCCATGATTGCCTTTCTCAATATATTTTTTAGCATTATCCCACGCGCCACCGGCGTTGGCCATCATCAACGCCATCAGTACACAGGCCAGCAGCGCACCACCGAGCATACCACCCAGGGTTTCCGGTCCAAAGATAAAGCCAACCGCGAACGGCATACCAATCGCGATCACACCCGGTAGAATCATGCGCTTAAGAGCCGCCGTGGTGGCGATATCGACGCAGCGTGCGGTATCCGGATCGGCCTTGCCTTCCAGCAGACCGGGGATTTCGCGGAACTGACGGCGAATCTCCTTGATCATATCAAATGCCGCTTCGCCCACAGCGGTCATGGTGATCGACGCGATCAGGAACGGAATCAGCCCGCCGATGAACAGACCGATCAACACATCCGGAGATGACAGGGTGAGGCTGAAGCCGGGGTTATGCAGGGTCACGATCTGTACGAAAGCAGAGATAATGGCGAGTGCCGCGAGTGCTGCAGCACCGATCGCAAAGCCCTTGCCAATCGCCGCGGTGGTGTTGCCGAGTTCATCCAGGGAGTCGGTGATCTTACGTGTTTCTTCACCCAGACCGCCCATCTCGGCGATACCGCCAGCATTGTCCGCGATAGGACCATAAGCATCGATCGCCATCGTGATACCGACGGTGGAAAGCATACCAACGGCAGCAATACCGACGCCGTAAAGTCCCGCCAGTTCGGTAGAAACCCAGATGATGCCGCAGATCGCGAGTATCGGTACCACGACCGACTCCATGCCGATTGCAAGGCCGGTAATCATCACGGTGGCAGGTCCGGTATCACCGGAGGCTGCGATCTTCTTGACCGGTTTTCCAGCGGTGTAGTACTCGGTGACCAGTCCAATGATCATGCCGCCTACGGCGCCGCTTAAGACTGCGCCCCAGACCTTCCAGGAGATACCCATCATCAGCACCATCACCAGAGCGGTGACGATAAAGATAATCGTGGCACCGATAGTACCCGAACGTAACGCCACTTCCGGGGACTTGCTGGAGAATTGCTTGACGATATAGATACCGGCCATGGAGCAGATCAGACCCAGTGAGGAAAGTGCCAGTGGCAGGAACATCAGATCGGCCTGAGTGCCACCCAGTACAGCGAGGGAAGCAGCGGAAAGCGTTGCCGCCATCGCAATCGTAGCAATCATCGCACCACAGTAGGATTCGAAGATATCCGAGCCCATACCGGCGACGTCACCGACGTTATCACCCACGTTATCGGCGATAACGCCGGGGTTTCTTGGGTCATCTTCCGGGATACCGGCTTCGATTTTACCGACCAGATCGGCGCCTACGTCAGCCGACTTGGTGAAGATGCCACCACCGACACGGGCAAACAGAGCGACGGTTGATGCGCCCATGCCAAAACCTTCGATCGCATGCAGGGTATGCGGGTCGTCAGCAAAGAAGAAATACAGCAGACCGAGTCCGATCAGGCCCAGAGAAGCTACTGCAAGTCCCATGATTGAACCGCCGAAAAAAGCCACGGTCAGTGCTTGCGCCGGGCCATCTTCGTGTGCAGCCGTGGTGGTACGCACATTCGCCTTGGTGGCGGTGTACATCCCGATAAAACCAGCCAACCCGGAGGTTCCAGCACCCACGATAAAGGCCAGTGCGGTATTGAAACCGAGCAGCACCCACAGGATGACGATGAGTACGGCTGAAAACATCAGCAGCATCTTATATTCACGCGCCATGAAGACCATCGCACCAATATGAATTTCATGGCCGATTTTGGCGATTTTTTCATCACCTTCGCTGTATTTCATAATCATCTGAAAGATGAAATAGGCTGCGACCAGCCCCAGTATACCCAGTATGGGCGGTAGTAGACTTACCATGCTAATGCTTTCCCCTTGGTGGTTTTTATTTTAATGATCAAAAAGATACGTTCTTACCCCAGGGGTAAGTGATATCCACTGTGAAGTCTTAATGTATGAGTTGACGAGTCTCAGCCGATCGCAACCGAAGCTGAAATAGCCGAGCCTGCTCATTAGTAAATTAAATGGGCGCATGAATTATAATTATTGGCGACTAAAGAACAACTCAGGCTTGAGTGATAATCCGAGAGGTTCTGGGGAGTACCGCTCTAAGCGCAGAATTACGCGAACGGCAGGGGACCGAAATGACTTTTTTAGCGGGGGCTATAGGGACTTCTGAAGACAGTGTGATGTGCTGTTAATCCATTGATTTAAATAGAGTTTGTAGCGCGGAGAGCTTAAACAGTGATGTTTAAACAGGCTTTAGAAAATCGGAGTCGGGTGTGTATAACGGGCAATCCGGCAAATACTAAGTATTAGCATATTGCTGAGCTGAAGCGGCCATAAACTTATGCTCAGCCTCAATCCTGCACTGAAATCAGGGCCTGCTCGAACTGATCGATCGGAGTCGGCTTGCCAAAGTAATAACCCTGATAGTTAAAACAGCCCATTTTCATCAGTACCTGTTGCTGTTCTCGGGTTTCTACGCCCTCAGCGATCACGCCAAGTTCCAGGCTGTGCGCCATTGCGATAATGGTGCGTACAATGGCTTCATCGTTTTTGTCTTCGACGATATCGCGCGTGAAGGACTGGTCGATCTTCAACTGGTACAACGGCAGGCGTCGCAGATACTGCAGTGAAGAATAACCGGTTCCAAAGTCATCCAGATAAAACAGCACATTAGCCTGTTTCAGCGCATTCATTTTAGCGATGGTATCTTCGATATCGTTAAGCAGGATACTCTCGGTTAACTCCAGTTTAAGACGTAGCGGATCGATGCCGGTGGCTTCGATAGCGTCCAGCACCCGGCTGGTAAAATCGGCCTGGTGGAATTGTCTGGCACTGATATTGATCGAAATTGTCAGATGCTGGAATCGGTTATCCTGTTGCCAGGCCTGTAGCTGGGCACAGGCGGTTTCCAGTATCCATTGTCCGAGCGGAATGATCAGTCCAGTTTCTTCGGCGAGGGGAATAAATTTTAGTGGAGGGATCATGCCATGATCCGGGTGAATCCAGCGGATCAGCGCTTCGGCACCCACGGAGTTACCGTCGGCATTGATCTGTACCTGATAATACAGCTGAAATTGCCGTTTTTGCAGTGCGATGCGTAAGTCCTTTTCCATGCGTACATGCTCGGAAATCGCAGCCTGCATCTGTGGATCAAAAAATTGCAGCGTATTTCGGCCCATTTTTTTGGCTTCGTACATCGCGATATCGGCCTGTTTCAGTACTTCGTCCGCACCACCTTCATTGCTGCTGAACAGGGTCACACCGATACTCGGCGAATTCAGGTATTCATGCGTTTCCAGCATATACGGCTGATTCAGTTTGTTGAGTATTTTCTTGGCGACGGCTTCGGTCTGAGTGGCTGCCTCCAGCGTTTTTTTGCTCAGGTTTTCCAGCATCACGATAAATTCATCGCCACCAAAGCGGGCCACGCTATCGCCTTCGCGGATGCAGGCTTCGAGGCGATGTGCAGCCTGCTGCAGCAGCAGGTCGCCGTAGTCATGGCCGAGGGTGTCATTCAGGGTTTTAAAGTTATCCAGATCGATGAATAGCAGCGCGCCTTCCATCCCACTACGTAGACTCGAGGCCAGTGCCTGATGCAACCGGTCGTGCATCAGGCGTCGATTCGGTAACTGTGTGAGTGGATCATAAAACGCCAGGTTTTCGATCTTGCTGGCGGCTGCCTTGCTCCTGGTAATATCGGTCGCAGAGGCGACATAATTGATCACCTTTCCGGCGAAGTCTGTTACCGCTGTGATGGTCAGGTATTCCGGAAAAACCTCTCCATTCTTGCGTTTGTTCCAGATTTCTCCTTCCCAATGACCCTGTTCGATCAGTTGTTGCCACATCTGTTGATAAAAGGCTTCATCGTGTCGTCCGGAGCTTAACAGGCGCGGCGTTTGTCCTCGGACTTCGGCGGCGGTATAGCCGGTAATATCGCTAAATGCCCGGTTGGTACGTAGAATAATTACATCCGCATCGGTGATCAGCATGCCCTGTTGTGATTCAAACGCGGTCGCGGCGATATGTAACTGCTGCTGTGCCTTATCACGCTCCAGTGCGATAGCGGTCAGGCTCGCCGCTTCCATGATAATTTCCAGACTGGAGACGGAAGGCTTATGCGGCTGGCGATGGTAGATCGCAAACGTACCGAGTACCTTGCCTTCGGCTGAAAAAATCGGTTGAGACCAGCAGGCCCGCAGTCCGGCAGATTCGGCCAGGTCCTGGTAGCCTTCCCAGTAGGGATGGGTGGCAATATTATCGACAATCACGCGTTTGCCGGTATAGGCAGAGGTGCCACAGGAAACTACACCGGCAGCAACCGGTAAATCATCGATCGCGGTACTATAAAAATCGGGCAGGCTGGGCGCTGCAGCTTTGAGCAGATGTTCACCCTGCGCATCCATTAGCAAAATGCTACACAGCATCTCCGGGTATATGCCCTCGACACTGAGTACGATGTTTTCAAGCAGTGCTTTAAGTGGCAGCTCTGAAGCCAGCAGGCGATGGATACTACTGCGTAGTTGCTGCTGGCGTTCCTGCTGTTTTTGCTCAGTAATGTCGGTAATGGTGGCGATAAAACCTTCGACCACGCCGTCGGCATCCAGTTCTGGAACATAGTGCACATAGACTTCCCGTTGGCCCTGAGAGGTTTTATGCATGACCAGTTCATAGCCACAGGCTTCTCCATTAAGTACCCGCTCCATGTAATGTGTCGCTTGCCGATAGGCGGTTTCACCCAGAATATCTCTGGCGTGCCTGCCGATCAGGTCAGCGGGGTATTTTGCAAAGAGTCGGGCATAGGATTCATTGCAGAATTTATAGCGGCGGTTGGTATCGAGCAGGGCGATGGAAAAGGGTACGTTGCTGGTGATCAGACGCAGCTGTGCTTCATTGCGGATCAGCTTCTCCTCAGCCTGCATACGTTCGGTTACATCCTGCATTGTGCCGAAGAATGCGAGCGGTTTATGAGCCGGGTTGAACTCGCACTCAAGGGTGACCTCTACCCAACGTATTTCGCCATCAGGACGGATAATTCGGTAATGAAGATTGTCCAGTTCTAGTTTCGTCTCAACGCTGATAGCCAGCATTTTTTGCAGATAAGCCTGAAGCTTTTCCCTGTCATCAGGATGAATCCAGGACAGCAGTGCTGCATAGTCGACCGGTTTGGTATTCGGGTCACGTCCATGAATGGCATACAGTTGTCGTGACCATTCGATCGCGCCATCGGCAACGCGGTAGGACCAGTTGCCGATATGCGCAATTTTCTGCGCGCGCAGCAGGGAGTTTGTGGTCTTTTTTAACTGCTGGTCCAGCTGTTTGCGGGCCGTAATGTCGATGATCGAAACGATGGTCTGACGCGTGTCTTCCAGATAAACTGCGTTCAGACTGGCGCTGCCGGTATTTCCTTTCTGGGTAATGTAGTTGAGCTCATAGCCGGCCGGTGCTGACAGACCCTGTAAGCGGTTTTGATGATACTGCAGCGCAAGCTTTGCGCTGTCCTGGTCCAGAAAATCCATAAATAATTTTCCGTTCAGCGCTTCGGGCGTGCTTTCTGCCAGATTGGCAAAGGTTCTGTTGACCAGCGAAAAACGGCCATCGGCTTCGATGATACCCATGCAGGTGCCGGTCAGTTCAAACAGGCGGCGATAGTTTTCTTCGACCTGTTTATGGGCGGTCATATCTTCCGAAAAAATGACGATGCCGCCGATAGCCCCATCCGCTTCATACCAGGGCCTGACTTCCCATGTGATCCATTGTATCGAGCCGTCAGCACGCTCAAAACGGTCGCCCTCGGCGCGCATGACTTCGCCCTCTAGCGCGCGCTGATGTACGGCTTTCCAGACTGCCGTTATTTCGGGGAAAATAGTGTAATGTGATTCTCCGGTAATCTGTTTATCGTCCAGCGCGTAATCGTTGATCCAGCGCTGACTCACCGCAATATAGCGCATCTGACGATCAAACATGGCCAGTGTTGCAGGCGCATGTTGGATAAACAGACGCAATTGTTGTTCGCTTTCGATGAGCGATTTTTCCAGCTTTTTTTGCACGCTGATTTCGCGCATCAGGTGCAGCGCATTGGAAGACAGTGTTTCGTATACCGATAGAATGAGCTCGATCAGGGCTCGGGTCGAACCTTTCATCTGCTCTTCGGCCTGTTGATTTGCCGCGTCCAGAGTCAGGCCGGCTTGCCTCGCCTGTACGACCATCGCCATATAGCGATCGCTATCGAGGATATGCATTGCCAGCCAGCGGGTTAGATAAGCCAGTATTTCTTCGACCAGTTGTTGCGTCGGCCGCAGATTCATATCCTGTTTTAGTTTTAGAATATCCTCGATGAACAGAGCATGATTCTCAATATGGGAGCGCTCCATTGCATCATCCGGCATGTACTGATGCCAGATTTGCTCTTCGTTTTGAAAATGGTAAACCGTGTAGTCAGTGAGCTGGTCGAAGATGCTATTCAGTTCAGGCAGTTCAGACTGAAAAGCCACATGACTGGCGAGCAGGTTGAGCAGCTCGACCAGGCGTTTATGCTGTTCGTCGATGCTGGCGATACCCGTATTGAAATTGTCATTCCACGGGAAAATATCGATTGAGTTCATTGGGTGTATCCAGGCAGTAATTCAGGAAGCTTCTGGCTTTGCTCAATAAGGAGAGTCATAACCGCATTTATAACAGGGTTATCTGAATAAAGGAATATCCGTTTCATACAAAGCTCGAAAAATAGCCTGGGGTCAGAAATTGAACATTTATTATAGCCCATGGCAGACCAATTATTTTACAAACAGACTGTTTTTTATAGATTTTTTAGCACTATAGGCGGTTGACCGCGGGTTTGTCTGAGTGTGAGGGAGATTACTGAAAAGAGGAGATGGAGCCTCTGTTTTGCGCAGAGGCTCCAGAGTTATACTGTGGGATAAAATTAGTGGTTGATTACAGCCGGCTTCATTCCGCCGAGCATGGCCATCACTTCATTCTTTTCTTTCGCAGGTACTTTAAAGTGATCCAGGGTTATCACGATGTCTTCAGCCAGCGCATCAAAGGCTGCGCCGGTGATCTGCATACCGACGTGTGCGGCGTGCATATCCTGGCCCTTGTATTCACATGGGCCACCTGAGCCCTGACACAGAAAATCGATCAGTGCGGGCGCAAAGACTTCTGGTTTGGTATTGGCGAAGTAGCTATTAATGCGATCATCTTTACTCGCCACACCCCATAAATGCCCAACTACGGCAGTAATGGCTTCTTTGCCACCCAGGCGATCATACAGACTCTTTTCTGGTTGTTTGGTGCTAGTGGCACAGGCACCAAGCGTAATGCTTAATACAATCGCGCTAATCAGGGTCATTAATCTTTTCATTGTTATACATCCTCGTTCGTTAAAAGAGGCTGTATCATAGGAATCACGCCCTGTGCTGTATGTGATAATGTCACGCAGCCTGAAAATATATAGTGCTAAACCAATCAGTCATCCTCTTCATGCAATTGCCCGAGCAGATTGAAATCGTCCAGGATGCAATACAGTGCTGGCACCAGAAACAGGGCTGCAATGGTGGACGAGGTCAGTCCAAACGCGAGGCTGGCGGCCATCGGAATCAGTATCTGTGCCTGTAGACTGGTTTCCGCGAGTAATGGGGTCAGACCCGCAATCGTGGTGATCGAGGTGAGCAGAATAGGGCGGAAGCGCGCACGACCTGCCTGTCTGGCCGCGACATGCGTGGGCGTGCCCTGTTTTCTGGCTTCACGGATAAAGATTACCAGCAGTATCGAGTCGTTCACCACTACGCCAAACAGTGACGCCATCCCAATAATGCTGGGCATGGTCAGATCCAGGCCGAGAAAATAATGACCGAACATCACGCCGATCAGTGCGGTGGGAATGACCACCATCACACTGAAAGGGGCCATATAGCCTCGAAACTGGAACGCCAGCAGAATATAGACTCCGATCAGTCCGAGGATCACATTGCGCACGATCGACTTGCCGGTTTTAGCCGAATTTTCACTTTCACCCTGGGTATCGATTTTTACCCCCGGGTAGTGCTGTGTAATATCCACAAACACTTCGCTTGCGGCTAGTGTGAGCAGTTCCTGCGAATTGGCCAGTTCACGCTGAACATCGCCGAACACGGTGATGGTACGATGACGATCAACCCGATTGATGCGTGCCCAGCCACGCACTTCTTCGATATGCACCACATTCAACAGTGGAATCTGGCTGCCGCCGGGACCGGTGATACTCAGTTGCTCCAGGTCATCCGCCGATAGCCCTGCATCGCTGGCCAGGCGCAGATCGACTTCGTAGGTTTCCGGTCCGACTGGAAATTCATCGATCTGGATGCCCTGAAATGCAGCCCTGATCTGCCCTGCGACCATGCTGGCGTTAACTCCCAGCACACCCGCAGACTGTTTCAGACGTATCCGGAATTCGCGTTTGCCGGGACGTAGATCATCACTGATGTCGGTCACACCGGCATACTGTTTGAACCAGTTCTGCAGATCCATCGAGGCGGCTTTTAACTGATGCAGGTCATCCCCCTTGAGGCGGATTTCAATCGCCCTGCCGCCCGGACCTATGGCCGGTTCGGTGTATTGCAGCGAAATCACATCGGCCAGGTCACCCACCTGCTGACGCCAGGCATTGCGAAACTCATCGATACTGGTGCTGCGTATTTCGGCACTCAGAAGGTCGACAATAACCCGCGCCACATGCGGGCCAGATTCGTAGGCATCCGGGTTCTGGCCATAGATGATGGTGATGTTATTGACCAGCTTCTGGCCCTGCGGCTGTTGTGAGGAGAGTTGCTGATCGACCCGGTATGCGGCCTGCTGAATCTGCTCGACGATCGATTCGGTAAGCTGTAACGGCGTACCCTGTGGCAATAGCAGGCGCGCTTCGACGATATCGCCATCGGTGGCAGGGAAACCGACAAACTTGAGTTTGCCACCGGCAGGTAGCGCAATCGCAGCGATAATCAGCATGATGATGATGCCGAGGGTCAGATAACGGTAATGGATTGCACGGTCCAGCAGCGGGCCGAACATGTTATCCCTGAAATAATTGAAGCCGCGTTCAAACAGCAGTCGAGGACGCGATTCACGCCGGTTTTCAATATGCTTCAGGCTATGCCCAAGATGATTCGGTAACACCAGAAAGGCTTCGATCAGGCTCACCGATAGCACGATAATCAGCACCACCGGCATCACGCTGAGGATCTGACCGATCTGGCCGGTAATAAAGGCGAGCGAGCCGAACACCAGCAATGTGGTGGAAAAAGAGGACAGGATACCGGGCAGAACTTGATTCACGCCGGCTACCGCCGCCTGCATCGCACGTTCGCCTTTTTCCATACGTGCCGCAATATTCTCTGCAATCACGATGGCGTCATCCATCAGCAGGCCGATGCCGATCAGCAGGCCGACCAGCGTGATCATGTTGATGGTCATACCGGCCAGTGGCAGCACAAATAGCGCGCCGAGAAACGAGATAGGTAGCCCCATGGTGACCCAGAAGCTGTAACGGAAGCTGAAAAACAGCCACAGGATGGCGAACACGGCGAGCAGGCCCTGCACGCCATTCTTGAGGATCATGTCGAGTCGATCCTGCACGATGGATGCCCGATCCTGGGTCAGGCTGAGCTTGATGCCGCGTGCGACGCGCTGGTTTTCGGCCTCGACAAAGGACTTTACATCGGCCAGTGAGTTGAGGATATCCTGGCTCTGGGTTTTAGTGATATTGAGGATGGCCGCGCGTTGTCCGTTGAACTGGATGCGCGATTCATCACGGTCAAAACGGTCACTGATGTGGGCGATATCCTGCAACTGGATTGCGGCACCGGTTTTACCCGAGATGACTACCAGTCTGCCCACCTGATCAACCGTTTTACGCTGGTCATCGAAGCGTAACAATATGTCTTCATGCGCATTTTCGAGTCGTCCAGCGGGCGTGCTGATGCTCTGGTTTTGCATGCTGCTGGCGATATCAGACAGCGACAGACCATACTGTCGTAGCCGATTGGCAGGGATTTCTACCCGGATCTGGTGATCCGAAAAACCATCAATTTCGATATTCGCGATTCTGGCGTCGGCCAGCAGGCGCAGTTTTACGTCTTCCGCATAGGCTTTCAGAATAACCGGGTTTTCGGGGCCGGTGATCGCAATCGAGATGACCGCATCGGTACGCCCGATTTCTGTCACTACTGGTGATTCCACCAGCTCAGGAAAATCATTGATCGCATCCACTGCCGATTTTACATCATCCATAAACACCATCATGTCGCGGCCTTCAGTCATCACCGCAGTGGCCTTACCGAAGCCTTCTGAGGATTCACAGATCATTTCATCCAGATCGGAAATGCTTTCCAGCGCATCCTCCAGTCGACGGCAGATGGCATCTTCCACATCTTCGGCGGTAGAGCCCGGATACAGTGCCTGGATGCTGACCTTGTCAACCTTGATGCGCGGGAAGGTTTCACGCTGCAGGTCAGGCAGGCTGATCAGACCCAGAATGATGATCGCCAGCATGGTCAGGTTGGCGGCGGTCGGGTGATGGGCAAACCAGTTGATCATGCCTTAGCCTCCTGTCGCGGGGCTGCTGGAACTCGACACTGCGGCTACAGGTTTCAGCAGCATACCCTGTACGGCTGGAATCAGATCCGATAGTACCAGCTGTTCGCCGGCACTCAGTCCCTGACCGATAATGCTCATGTCCTGCTGGTCGTAGAGCTTTTTAATCGGGCGTATATCCAGTCGTTGATCTTTGTCCATCACATAGGCCATTCCATTGCGGATCGCCGCGCGCGGAATCACGATACTGTCGGGCTGCGCATGACCGGCGATAGAAACCTCAACAAACATGCCCTTGGACAGGGGAGGGCGAATGCCGGGTACGATTTTTTGCAGTGGTTTATCGACCGCGACCACCACCCCCATGGTGCGGGTCTGGCTGTCGACACTGTCTGAAAAGCGCACAAATTCAGCTTCCCAGCTGGCCTGCTGGGTATTCCCCATGTCCAGTCTTACGGTCGGTTTGAATCCGGTAAAACTGTTCAGGTTGGTTGCCAGTGACTGAATGTCCGTTGGTGCGGCCGGGTGGCCGATAAACAGATTCTTTAGCGATGACAGCGCCACCTGCGCGATGATTTCGATACGATCCACCGAATCGCCGGAAAATAACTGCTGGCCTTTACTGACATACTGATCCGCTTCGATGGTCAGAGCCGATACGCGCAGGTTAAAGGGTGCCCGGATCAGAGTGTTTGCCAGATCACGTTGGGCCTGTGTCACTCTGGCCTGCTGCAGTTTTTTCTGCGAGGGTATCAATGATAGTGAGTTTTTCAGGTTCTGCACCTGAGCGGTGGAGCTGAGCATGGTGCGTTCGGCGGCGTCGGCGCTGCTTTGCGAAACGCTGCCCTGTGTAACCAGTTGCAGCAGTCGCTGATGCTCTCGGGTCGCCAGCGCCAGATTGCGTTGCTCGATCTGTAACGAGCTACTGGTATTTTTCAGCTGTACATCGAGTTCCAGTAACTGGGTCTCGGCCTGTGCCAGATTGAGTTCGTAATCTACCGGATCTATCTGGAATAGTTCTTCACCTTTCTGAATGACTTCACCATCCTGCAGGCGGGAATGCATCGAGATGATACGACCGGAAACCTGTGCGACGGCCTTCCATACATGGGCCGGTTGCACCGATCCATAACCCTGTACGACCGGTATAAAATTCCTGCTGATGATCTGTAGCGTGCGTACTGACTGTGCGGCTTCACCGTACTCAACCAGTTGAGGTGACTGTTTGCCGCTTTTCATCATCATCAGAAAAATGATGCCGGCAATGATAGGCGGAATGATCCACAGTATTTTTTTAGCCGAGAAAGAGTCGCTGGTCATGGTACGTTCCTGTAATGTACTCTAAAAGAGTTGCTCTGCGATGAGCATGATTTATCGTTATGATTGGTTTCCGGCCGGAGCTAGAGAGACTGCATACTATATCGCGTAGACGTTATTGGGCAATCGAAGATAAGCGGTTGAGTCAGTCTCAACTAGTCCAGGGAAAGAGTAAGCTGAGGCGAGGATAAATATAGCGAATGCCTGGCCGGTTAATTCACTATCATTATCAGGGGTATAGTGAATAGTTTTGGTGAAACGGTTGAGTTAGCGCTCAGGTTTTAACGGATCGCAGGGATAAACACAGTTCCGCCCATTTGACTTTGCAGAATACAGAGCCTGGTCGACCAGTTCGAGTAGATCAGCGGATTTGAGGGTTTGTTGTGGAATCATCGAGGCAATGCCAAAACTGGCGCTGACTATTTTTGCGACCTTTGATTCGGCATGTGGAATGCCCAGACTGGCGAGACCTGTACGTAGTTTTTGGGCAACGGCACAGGCCTGATTGAGACCAGTTTTAGGCAGGATAACTACAAATTCTTCACCACCATAGCGGGTGACCAGATCCATTTCTTTTCGAACATTGGCAGTACAGGTTTTAGCAATTTTATACAGCACTTCATCCCCTCTGGGGTGTCCGTAATAGTCATTAAAGTTTTTGAAATAATCGATATCCAGCATGATCAGCGACAGTGAATCCTGATACTTGATAGCCTGATTCCAGTGCTGTTCAAAAGACTCGTTAAATCCGCGCCGGTTCATCACTTTGGTTAAGCCGTCTTCAACAGAAAGTTTGGTAAACTGGTGTATTTTAACCTCGGCCTCTATTTTTTCTTCCATCAGGCGTTGCTCGATGGCTTTACGATTCTCGATATCGAGCTCCAGAGTCCGGTTGGTTTCTTCGACATGATTTTTTTCGCGCCCCAGCTGATACAGTAAATCCAGATTATCGAATTGCAGCTGAACGCTTTGTTCTACCATCTTATTCAGACGCAACATGCTGACTAACATAAAACCATAATAGACGGTGATGGTGAGTGCGAACCCCTGATGGGCGGTATCCGGTTGCATCATTAAGATCACGATCAGTGGGAAGGCGGAGGTGGTGGAATAAATAATGTAGGCAATGCGGCTAATGGCGTAGGTGGATACGGCACCACCGATCAGGCCGGTAATAACCATCACGGTAAAGGCCGTGAAAAAAATATGTTCACTCGGTAAGGCGACGATGGCAAAAAGTCCCCACATGCAGCCTGAAATAAAAAGACTGACCAGGAATGCGTTTTTCCATTGTGGATAAAGTATTTCCTTCGATGGGCTTCTTTCAAAAGCAAACACTAATGCATAACGTGCTGCATTAATCACACTGAATACGATCGTCCAGGCGGCCAGAAAGGCCGTATCCGTATGCCCCCAGATGATGTAGGAAAATATGA
The DNA here is from genome assembly GCA_014382695.1 of Gammaproteobacteria bacterium. Taxonomy (GTDB): domain Bacteria; phylum Pseudomonadota; class Gammaproteobacteria; genus JACNJF01. Next base: position 17,483 of record JACNJF010000148.1, read on the forward strand.
GTACGGCGGACTGTACGGCTAAAATTGAAACTTTGGCCTGGTCAAATAGCACCTCGACCTGTTTTAGCCGGATCCGCTCGTGCTTGTTGAGATGTTGAGCTTGTGACGCGTTCAATTTAGGGGTCTCTGGAATTAATTAGGCGCTGGCGCGAGTCATCTAATCTCCCTGATTGAATTTACATTTATCAATGACTTAAAGCATAAGCTTAGTATGGTTAATTAAAAAAGAATGGAAATTTGGCTGAAAGGTCGTTTTACAGCCTGTAACGATTGAGCTTAGCCGCTAATTCTGCTTTAAGGCGTGCCGAGTAAGCTGCTGCAATGATAATATTATACGTAACCGCCATAGACACTCATACGTGTTTTGACATAGAATTCGCTGTCAGGAAAGTGCTGACTCTCAGCGTTATCTCAAATTTAATTTTCTTACGGGAAGGGCTTTTATGCACTTCCTTTTTTTGCGCGCGCGAATTTTATTGAAAGTGGAGAACTCGTGACGATACCAGCCATACTCGCCTTACAGGATGGAACGATTTTTAGAGGGGTTTCCATTGGAGCTCCGGGTCTGACCGTCGGTGAGGTCGTATTTAATACCGCCATGACAGGCTATCAGGAAATCCTCACCGATCCCTCCTACGCCCGTCAAATGATTACCCTGACCTATCCGCATATCGGTAATACCGGTGTCAATCAGGAAGATGAAGAAGCTACGACTATCTATGCGAGTGGTCTGATCATCCGTGATCTGCCGTTAGTGGCCAGTAACTGGCGTAGCGAAATGACGTTGCAGGATTATCTGATCAAGAACAATGTGATCGCGATCGCCGATATCGATACCCGCCAGTTAACCCGACTACTACGTGAAAAAGGTGCCCAAAGTGGCGCTATTATGGCCGGAGATGGCATAGATGACGATCAGGCCATTGCCGCAGCGCGAGCATTCGGTGGGCTGGCCGGAATGGATCTGGCAAAAGAAGTCTCTACAAAAAAACAATATGAGTGGACGCAGGGTGAGTGGACCCTGGAAAAGGGTTACCAGAACAGCGAAAACCTGAAGTATCACGTGGTGGCCTACGATTACGGCATCAAGAAGAATATTCTATGCATGCTGGCGGCGCGCGGCGCGCGCGTTACTGTAGTGCCTGCGCAGACACCGGTGCAGGATGTGCTGGCACTGAAACCGGACGGCGTGTTTCTGTCCAACGGGCCGGGCGATCCGGAACCCTGTGATTATGCGATCGATGCGATCCAGCAGATTTTACAGACCAGTCTGCCGGTGTTTGGCATCTGTCTCGGTCATCAGCTGTTAGCACTGGCCAGCGGCGCTAAAACGGTCAAGATGAAGTTCGGTCATCACGGTGCCAACCATCCGGTGCAGAGTCTGGATAGTGGTGTGGTGATGATTACCAGTCAGAACCATGGCTTTGCGGTCGATGAAACCACGCTGCCGGATTGTCTGCGCACCACCCATCGCTCATTGTTTGATGGCTCTCTGCAGGGGGTTCATCGTACCGATAAGCCAGCCTTCAGTTTTCAGGGACACCCTGAAGCGAGCCCCGGTCCGCATGATGTGGCCCATTTATTCGATCATTTTTTTGACCTGATCCAGCAAAATCAGCAAGGCGGAGCAATCTGATGCCACGCAGAGAAGATATTAAAAGCGTCCTCATCATTGGTGCTGGTCCGATCGTTATCGGCCAGGCCTGTGAGTTCGATTATTCCGGCGCGCAAGCCTGTAAGGCACTTAAAGAAGAAGGTTATCGGGTTATTCTGATTAATTCGAATCCGGCCACTATCATGACCGATCCAGATACCGCGGATTCGGTGTATATCGAGCCGATCCACTGGAAAGTTGTAGAACAGATTATCGAAAAAGAGCGTCCCGATGCACTGCTGCCGACCATGGGTGGACAGACTGCCTTAAACTGTGCGCTCGATCTGGTGCGCGAAGGCGTGCTGAAAAAATACAATGTAGAAATGATCGGTGCCAGTCGTGAAGCCATCGATATGGCAGAAGATCGTGATCAGTTCCGCAAGGCGATGGCTGAAATCGGCCTCAAAACCCCACTGTCGTTTATTGCGCACAGTCTGGAAGAGGCCTGGCAGGGCCAGGCGCAGATCGGCTTTCCGGTTATTCTGCGTCCTTCCTTTACCATGGGTGGCAGCGGCGGTGGCATCGCTTACAACCGTGAAGAGTTTGAAGATATCGTCAAACGCGGCCTCGATCTTTCGCCGACCCACGAAATCCTGATTGAAAAATCGGTGCTGGGCTGGAAAGAATACGAAATGGAAGTGGTGCGCGATAAAAAGGATAACTGCATCATTATCTGCTCGATCGAAAACCTCGATCCGATGGGCGTGCATACCGGTGACTCGATCACGGTCGCGCCGGCGCAAACCCTGACCGACAAGGAATATCAGATCATGCGTAACGCCTCGCTCGCGGTGCTGCGCAAGATCGGGGTTGAAACCGGTGGCTCGAATGTGCAGTTCGCGATCAACCCGGAAAATGGCGACATGATCATCATCGAGATGAATCCGCGGGTTTCACGTTCTTCGGCGCTGGCTTCCAAGGCAACCGGTTTCCCGATCGCCAAGGTCGCGGCCAAGCTGGCGGTTGGTTACACCCTGGATGAGTTACAGAATGACATTACCGGTGGCGCGACTCCAGCTTCATTCGAGCCGTCGATCGATTACGTGGTGACCAAGATTCCGCGTTTCACCTTCGAAAAATTTCCGCAGGCCAACAACCGTCTCGGTACCCAGATGAAATCGGTCGGAGAAGTGATGGCGATCGGTCGCAACTTTCAGGAGTCTTTCCAGAAAGCCCTGCGCGGTCTGGAAACCGGTGTTGACGGACTGGATGAAATCATCGATCAGAAAGCGCTGAGTGCAGAGCAGAAGGAAGAGATCTATCGTGCCGAACTGCGCATTCCGGGTGCCAACCGGATCTGGTATGTGGCGGATGCCTTTCGCTCCGGTTACACGCTGGAGCAGGTGTTTAATCAAACCTCGATCGATCCGTGGTTTCTGGTGCAGATCGAAGAACTGGTCAGGATTGAGCAATCTTTGCAGAGTCGCACTAGCGAGTCCCTGTCAGCCGATGAGTTTTTCCAGCTCAAGCGTAAAGGCTTCTCCGATCGGCGCCTGGCAAAATTACTCAATTCGGATGAACTAACCGTCTCAGCCCAGCGCCGTGCACTGAATATTCGCCCGGTGTATAAGCGCGTTGATACCTGTGCTGCAGAATTTGCCTCTTCCACCGCTTATCTGTATTCCACCTATGAAATGGAATGTGAAGCCAATGTCTCGACTCGGGACAAGATTGTGGTACTGGGTGGCGGGCCGAACCGTATCGGGCAGGGCATAGAGTTCGATTACTGCTGTGTGCATGCAGCGATGGCGATGCGCGAAGATGGCTATGAAACCATCATGATTAACTGCAACCCGGAAACCGTCTCCACCGATTATGATACCTCCGACCGTCTCTACTTTGAGCCGGTGACACTGGAGGACGTACTCGAAATTATCCATATCGAAAAACCGAAAGGCGTTATCGTGCAGTTTGGCGGGCAGACGCCGCTCAATCTGGCGCGCGCGCTGGAAGCGGCCGGGGTGCCTATCATCGGTACTACACCGGATTCCATCGATCTGGCTGAGGACCGTGAGCGGTTCCAGAAAATGGTCGAGAAACTGAAGCTACGTCAGCCGCCCAACCGGATTGCCTTCAATGTTAAATCCTCCGCGGCTCTGGCCGATCAGGTTGGCTTTCCGTTAGTCGTGCGCCCTTCCTATGTACTGGGTGGGCGTGCGATGGAAATCGTTTATGATCAGGAAGATCTGCAGCGCTATATGACCGAAGCGGTCAGGGTGAGTAAATCCTCGCCGGTATTACTCGATCGCTTTCTGGATGATGCGGTTGAAGTCGATGTGGATGCGATCTGTGATGGAGAGAATGTCTTCATCGGCGGCATGATGGAGCATATTGAACAGGCTGGTGTGCATTCTGGCGATTCAGCCTGCTCGTTACCGCCGTATACCCTGTCTGCGGCGATCCAGCAGGAACTCTGCCGTCAGGTGGCAGCGATGGCACGTGAACTCAAGGTGGTCGGGCTGATGAATACCCAGTTCGCGATCAAGGGTGAAGATGTGTATATCCTGGAAGTGAATCCGCGTGCTTCCAGAACCGTACCTTTCGTTTCCAAGGCGACCGGCGTTGCACTGGCTAAAGTGGCTGCGCGCTGCATGGTCGGTAAAAGTCTGCCATCGCAGGGCTGCGTGGAACAGATCGTACCGGGCTTTGTGTCCGTCAAGGAATCGGTCTTTCCGTTTGCAAAGTTTCAGGGTGTTGATCCGATTCTGGGGCCTGAAATGAAGTCTACCGGCGAAGTCATGGGGATAGGCGCTACTTTTGCGGAAGCCTTTGCCAAAGGCCTGCTGGCTTCTGGCACCATACTGCCGAAAGGGGGCAAAGCCTTTATCAGTGTACGCGATCCGGATAAAAAATCGGTGGTGCGTCTGGCCAGAGAACTGGTTAAGAATAATTTCACGCTGGTTGCTACCGGTGGTACCGCACTGATTATCCGTCAGGCCGGGATTGAGTGTGAGCTGGTAAACAAGGTGAAGGAAGGCCGGCCGCATGTGGTCGATATGATCAAGAATGAAGAGATTTCGCTGATTATCAATACCACTGAAGGGCGAGCAGGCATTGCTGATTCGTATGCGATACGGCGCGAGGCGCTGATGCATCGGATCAGTTATACCACTACCATGGCAGGTGGGTTTGCAACCTGCATGGCGATGGAGTTTCGCGAAGTTTCCAATGTCTACCGACTGCAAAGTTTACATGAGTAAGCGGGCGCTCTCAGGCAAAACAATTTTAATCGAACCATTATAAGGCATATTAGATGAATCAAATTCCATTTACGGTCGCGGGTGCGGAAAGACTGAGGGCTGAATTAAAAGAGCTTAAATCGGTCAAGCGTCCTGCGGTGATAGAAGCCATTGCGGTGGCGAGGGATCATGGCGACCTGAAAGAAAATGCTGAATATCATGCGGCACGCGAACAGCAGGGATTCATTGAAGGCCGCATCAAGGAGCTTGAGTCGGCCTTATCCAACTCCAGAGTGATTGATGTAACCAAGCTAAATCCGACCGGTCGGGTGGTTTTTGGCTGCACCGTCGATCTGTTTGATGTAGCAACCGAAGCTGAAGTGACGTATCAGATCGTGGGAGATCTTGAGGCTGATATTAATAAGAATCGTGTTGCGGTCAGCTCACCGATAGCTCGCGCCCTGATCGGTAAGGAAGAGGGTGAGGAAGTGACGGTTATTGCGCCTGCTGGCAACAAGGAATATGTGATTTCGGCGGTACGCTACAGTTAATCTGCCTGTGCCTTTATTAGTTTGTGGAACTTCTTTTTTTCCGGGTTCTGGCGAAATAACACCATGACGTGGCCAATATGCTGAATCAACTCAGCATTCAGTGGAGTACAGACTGACTGGATAAAGGCCGCTTTTTCTTCCTTGTCCAGCGAGGGCACTTTAATTTTAATCAGTTCGTGATGAGCCAGAGTGATCTCCAGTTCATTCATGACACTTTCCGTTAAGCCCTGTTGTCCTATCATCACGACAGGTTTCAGTTTCAGGCGATGTGTTTCGGCCCGTAATGCACGGATTTGCTGGCTGTTTAATGACATGTTGTAAAAAATCCTCAGGTCGGGCTGCGTACGCTTTTATCGGCGAAATATGCGGACATCACAGCGGCAATCCTTAAGTAGTGTTAAAAGGGCACGGATTGTATCATAGCCTTTCAAATTAAAAACGATATCGAGTTATGGGTAGATCAAAAAGTAGTTCGCGCTGGTTACAGGAACATCATGCCGATCCCTATGTGCTGCAGTCTCGGCGCGAGGGTTACCGCTCACGCGCCGTTTACAAATTAATAGAGCTGCAGGAAAAGGATCGTTTGCTTAAACCGGGCCAGTTTGTGGTGGACCTGGGAGCAGCACCTGGTGGCTGGGCAGAATATGCAAGTCAGTTCTGCGGCAAGCAGGGACGTTTACTGGCGGTCGATCTATTACCGATAGATCCGATCGGTGATGTGGACATCATTCAGGGTGATTTTACCGAGCAGGCGGTACTGGATGAAATGCTTAACCGCATAAATAACTCTCCAGTCGATCTTGTTTTATCCGATATGTCACCCAATATAAGCGGTATTGAGACGGTTGATCAGCCCAGATCTATGTATCTGGTAGAGCTTGCACTTGAATTTGCTGTGCAGGTGCTGGATAGAAAAGGTAGTTTTGCTGTCAAAATGTTTCAGGGTGAAGGCTTTGATGAAATGGTAAAAGATTTTAGAAAGTATTTTAAGGTCGTCAAGTTTCGTAAACCCAAAGCATCACGTCCGAGATCAAGGGAAGTTTATGCTGTCTGTCAGAGTTTGAAATAGTTTAGATAGCTTTGACCTGACGTTTTATAACTGTATTCATGTATGCTTATGTGCAAGAATGTCAACAGTTTTTTTAATAGAAATATCAAGTACGGTTAGGTATACAACGTGAATGATGTAGCAAAAAATTTAATCCTATGGGTTGTTATCGCAGTAGTCCTGCTGTCGGTATTTCAGAACTTTGGTGATCGTACGACTTCCGCTAGAGGCATGATTTACTCAGAGTTCCTGTCTCAGGTTAAAGCCGGCCAGGTGAGTGAAGTATTGATCGAAGGTCAGCAGATTACCGGGAAATTACTCAGTGGTTCGACTTTCTCTACCTATAGCCCCGAAACCAATAATTCGCCATTGATTGGTGATCTGGATCGTTCCGGCGTGCAAATCATGTCGAAGCCGCCAGAGCAGCCATCGCTACTAGCGCATATGTTCATCAGCTGGTTTCCATTCATCGTGTTGATCGGTTTGTGGGTATTCTTCATGCGCCAGATGCAGGGCGGTGGCGGCGGTCGCGGTGCCATGTCTTTCGGTAAATCTAAGGCGCGCCTGATCGGTGAAGACCAGATCAATGTGACTTTCAGTGATGTTGCGGGTGTGGACGAAGCCAAAGAAGAAGTGTCCGAGCTGGTAGAGTTTCTGCGTGATCCGTCAAAGTTTCAGAAGCTGGGTGGGAAAATTCCACGTGGCGTGCTGATGGTCGGTTCACCTGGAACGGGTAAGACATTGCTGGCGAAAGCGATTGCCGGTGAAGCGAAGGTGCCGTTTTTTACCATTTCCGGTTCAGATTTTGTTGAAATGTTCGTCGGTGTTGGTGCCTCGCGTGTGCGTGATATGTTCGAACAGGCTAAAAAGCATAGCCCGTGCATCATTTTTATCGATGAGATCGATGCGGTAGGCCGTCACCGTGGTGCCGGACTCGGTGGTGGACATGATGAGCGTGAGCAGACCCTGAACCAGTTGCTGGTTGAGATGGATGGTTTTGAAGGCAATGAGGGTGTCATCGTGATTGCGGCGACCAACCGTCCTGACGTACTCGACCCTGCATTATTACGTCCTGGTCGTTTTGATCGTCAGGTGGTGGTGCCGTTACCGGATGTGCGAGGCCGTGCCCATATCCTGAAGGTACATATGCGTAAAGTGCCTGCTGGAGATAATGTCGATGCAATGGTGATTGCGCGTGGTACGCCCGGTTTTTCCGGTGCAGATCTGGCCAATCTGGTCAACGAAGCCGCCCTGTTTGCGGCCAGAGGCAACAAGAAAGTGGTCGGAATGTCTGACTTTGAGCGAGCCAAGGACAAGATCATGATGGGTGCTGAGCGCAAGTCCATGATCATGCGGGATGAAGAGAAAAAGCTCACGGCTTATCATGAAGCAGGGCATGCCATTGTTGGTCGTCTGGTGCCTGAGCATGATCCTGTTTACAAGGTATCGATCATTCCACGTGGTCGAGCACTGGGCGTAACCATGTTCCTGCCAACGGATGATCGCTACAGCTACAGTCGCAAGCATCTGGAAAGTCAGATCTCCAGTCTGTTTGGTGGGCGTATCGCAGAGCAACTGATCTTCGGTGATGATGCGGTAACGACCGGTGCATCTAATGATATCGAGCGTGCTACTGAAATCTCACGCAACATGGTTACCAAATGGGGGCTATCAGATCGTATGGGGCCTTTAACCTATTCCGAAGACGAAGGTGAAGTATTTCTGGGACGTTCAGTAACCAATACCAAAACGGTTTCGGATGAAACGGCCCAGGCCATAGACTCGGAAATTCGCGGGTTTATCGACCGCAATTATCAGCGTGCGTACGAAATACTGACTGAAAACAAGGACAAGCTGCATAAGATGGCAGACGCTCTGATGAAGTATGAAACCATTGATGCTCTGCAGATAGATTCGATTATGGAAGGCAAGGAGCCAGGTCCTCCACAGGACTGGAGCAATGACAGTGAGCCGGATGATCCGAATGGCAGCAGTGGTGCAACCAGCAGCAAAACCAAAAGCAAAAAGAAAGCGGATTTAACCGATCCCGCCAGTTTACATTAAACCTGGTTGATT
>JACNJF010000148.1:26663-31043 GCA_014382695.1 Gammaproteobacteria bacterium
TAAATGCCTTATCCGAGTTTAAACAATTGGGCTATCCTTTACTGGTTGGTCTATCGCGCAAAAGTATGTTGGGCCTGATCCTCGATAAACCGGTCGATCAGCGTCTGTACGGCAGTCTGTCGGCCGCTGTTATTGCAGCTCAGGCTGGCGCTAATATCATTCGGGTACATGATGTCGCTGCAACCAGAGATGCCGTTGCCGTGGTTCAGGCTATGCAGTCGAACGCTACTAACTAGTTAATATTAAATAAGCCCATAACTATTATCCCCCAAGTATAAAAGAGGAATAACATGTCTAAACGTTTTTTCGGCACAGATGGCATTCGTGGACGAGTTGGCCAGGAGCCCATGACCGCAGAGTTTGTGATGAAGCTGGGCTGGGCTGCCGGCAAGGTGCTGGGTAAGCAGCAAAAGGGCCATGTGATCATCGGTAAGGATACCCGTATCTCGGGGTATATCTTTGAAGCGGCTCTGGAGGCCGGTCTTGCCGCAGCTGGACTGGATGTTACCCTGATGGGGCCTATGCCTACTCCGGCCGTTGCCTATATGACACAGGCGCATCGTGCGACTGCAGGGATCGTGATCAGTGCATCACATAATCCTTATTACGATGATGGTGTTAAGTTCTTTAATGGAGACGGTTTTAAGTTACCGGATTCGGTGGAGCATGCGATTGAAGACATGATGGATCAGCCGATGCAGATGGTCGAATCAAAAAAGCTGGGTAAAGTCTATCGGATGGAAGATGCGCGCGGTCGTTATATCGAGTTTTGTAAAAACTCGATTCAATTCCGGACTTCGCTGAAAGGAATGAAAATTGTACTCGACTGTGCTCATGGAGCGACCTATCACGTGGCACCTAGTGTTTTCAGGGAGCTGGGCGCGGAAGTTTATGAACTCGGCGTTTCACCTAATGGGCTGAATATCAATAAGGATTGTGGCGCATTACACCCGCAGAATATGCGCGCCCTGGTACTCGAGCATCAGGCCGATCTGGGGATCGCATTTGACGGTGATGGCGATCGTGTGATGCTGATGGATGCGACTGGAGAGGTCATGGATGGAGATGAAATTCTATACGTCATTGCCAAGAGCCAGATCGTCAGCAGTGGGCTTGGCGGCGGTGTGGTCGGTACATTAATGTCAAATCTGGGGCTGGAGCATGCCCTCAAAGCCCAGGGTATTCCGTTTGAGCGCGCTAATGTCGGTGATCGGCATGTGATGGAAAAGCTGATTTCCTGTGGCTGGTTTATCGGTGGGGAGTCTTCCGGACACATCATCACCCTCAATCAAACCACCACCGGTGATGGAATTATTGCGGCGTTACAGGTGCTGGAATGGATGGTTGTCCAGGATATGACACTGGCAGAGGCCAGGAAAGGAATGCAAAAGTACCCACAGGTTATGGTTAATGTGCCGATGGCACAGAAGATAAATATTGATGACTATCCAGGTATTCAACAGGCCGTTATTGCCGCTGAAAAAGAGCTGGCTGATACCGGTCGTGTCCTGTTAAGACCTTCCGGTACGGAGCCATTGATTCGGGTCATGGTGGAAGGGCAGGATGCTAACCTGGTCGAATCTCTGGCACATCAGATAGCCGATAGTGTGAAAGCAGCGACCTCCTGAGGGAGATTGTTTAGCAGTAAATTGGATTAAGCTCAATTTTGCATTGATTTATCGCGCAGACAGCAGTAATCTTTGCGCCCATTTTTATACATACAATAATTAGAGGAAAAAGCATGCGCCGTACCCTGATTGCCGGAAACTGGAAAATGAATGGCTCGTTATCGAGCTTAGAAACATTGATTAATGGAATAAAAGAAGGCCTGGCAGATGTGAAAAATGCTGACATGGCAGTGTGCCCACCGGCGATCTATATTCCACGTGTCAGCGAACTGATTGGTGATGCCAGTATTGGTCTTGGTTCACAGAATATCTGTGATCAGGAGTCCGGGGCCTTTACCGGTGAATTAGCGCCGTCCATGTTAAAAGAATTTAACTGTAACTATGCCATTATCGGGCATTCAGAGCGCCGTAGTCTGTATGCAGAATCCGATGAGCTGGTGGCCCGGCGTTTTGCGATGGCGGTAAAATCAGGGATTACTCCATTATTCTGCATCGGTGAAACGCTCGATGAGCGCGAAGCCGGTGTCACACAAGACGTCGTATCACGTCAGCTGGATGCGGTGATCAATACACAGGGTATAGAAGCGTTAGCGCAGTGTGTGATTGCCTATGAACCAGTGTGGGCGATAGGCACAGGCAAGACCGCATCACCGGAGCAGGCGCAGGCTGTACATGCTTTTATCCGTGGAAAATTAGCCGCATTGAATACCAGTGTCGCAGACAAGGTACAGATTCTTTACGGTGGTAGTATGAATGCGGCGAATGCAGCAGAATTATTATCACAACCCGATATAGACGGTGGACTGATTGGTGGTGCTTCCCTGAAAGCAGTCGATTTTCTTGCCATTGGCAAAGCCGCTTAAGACATTTAAAATAGTTTAAACAGAGACCCTCAATATGGAAAATCTAAATGCATTTTTACTGGTCGCCCAGGTGTTGCTATCTGTAGCATTGATCACTTTAGTGTTATTGCAGCATGGTAAAGGTGCCGATGCCGGTGCAGCTTTCGGTAGCGGAGCATCTGCAACTGTATTTGGATCCAAGGGCTCTGGCAACTTTCTAACTAAATCAACCGCAATCATTGCGACGTTGTTTTTCATGACCTGTATGTCACTTGCCTATCTGGCCAGTAAGCATGAGGGTCCGAGCAGTATCATGGAGTCAGTCGTTGAAACCCAGACCATGGAACTGGAACAGGGTAACACCGTATTGCAGCCTCCTTTATCTGATCTGCCACCTGCAGAGCCAGAAAAGCAGGAATCAGTCTCAACGGATCTTCCTCCGTTAAAGTAACAAACCATGCCGATGTGGTGGAATTGGTAGACACGCTATCTTGAGGGGGTAGTGGCGAAAGCTGTGCCGGTTCGACTCCGGCCATCGGCACCATTTATAAGAATCAGGACTTCCACGGAAGTCCTTTTTTTTGCCTGAAAAATAAAGCTGAGTCCTCATGGGTATGAACTTATGCTTGATATATGTGCTCCTGAGTAAGAGTTCGGTTGGATAAATTCAGAGTGCAGTTGCATGGGCAGATTATCGATTCGCTGTCTGCGGATAGACATAGCACTTCAATTTTCTCTCAAACCCTTGCCATCTTGTTGATTAGGGTCACAATTTAGCGTTTTAGAAGAGCCCGAAATTTAGTGTATTCAGGTTTTTAATCTATACTTACCACTATTTGGTTTGTGTTGATGGTTAATTTTCAATAATGGGTATTCAAATTGAAATCCTGTAAAAATATATTGCTAATTTTATTGCTGTTCGTGGGCACTGCAGATGCTATCGAACTGGGTGAAATTCAGCTTGATTCCCATCTAAATGAAACTCTCGATGCGACCTTTACGATCGCTAATATCGATGCAAATAGTCTGGAAGATATCAGGGTAGCTATTGCAGGTACTGCGGCTTATCAATCGCTGGGTCTGGCGCGTCCAGCCTACTTATCCAGACTGGTTTTTAGTATTAGCGCCGGACAGGGTCTGCAGCATAGCGTTAAGGTGATCTCTAAACAGCGCCTGAGTGACCCCATTATTGAGTTACTGGTTCAGGTAACGGAGAAACAAAGTAAGGTCATGCGTCTGTATACCTTGATGCTCGATCCGCCAGTGACAGGTACGGAGCTAGAAATTAAAAATGATACGGTCATCGAAAGCGCAGCAGCTCAGGTAATCCGTTCCTCACTGGTTACTGAGGAACCTTTAGTCGCTAAACAGAAGCCTGCGGAACCTTTAGCCATTAAACAGAAGCCTGTTGCAGTTTATGACCAAAGCGTAAGCAGTATTCTGGTTGATAATGCGAGTATTTCAATCATCGCTCAAAACAGTTATCTGCATGACAGTTACTCTGTTTATCAAATTATGCGGGCTTTTTATCTGCAAAACCCTGAGGCTTTTCTGAATGGGAATATCAATAAGCTGGAGTCGGGAACTTTATTGCAGGTTCCACTGGAGCAGCTTGTTGCTGAAATTCCTCGCCAGAAAGCGATCAATTTTGTGTACTCAGTTTCTAAGGATAGCTCTGCGCTAAAACCCGCAGACTTGCCCGCTGTAAAGTCCACCCAGAATCCGACTCAATTTGTAACTTCTGAGGTTGAAACAGAAGCTGTGCCGGTCATGCTGAGTAGCTCCCTGCCGGAAAGCTTCACTCAAGCGGTACGGATTAGTTCTGACGTTCAGCAGGATTTAATTAGCTGGCGCGGAATGACAGATGAGTTTAAAAACCTTTCCGCAATTGTCGGGCAGCAGAACCAGGT
>JACNJF010000216.1 GCA_014382695.1 Gammaproteobacteria bacterium
GGCAAGATGGATCCGGCTAATCAGGTCAAGCTGGCGGTGATGTTTGCCACCGATGAGGTGAAATATGCTTCACAGGCCGGTTGCTGGGGAACCTGTCATCATGATACGCGCACCATGCCGGATAAGCCGGATGATCCGGTCGCTGCAGGTTTGGAGCTGGATCTGTCGAAAGGCGTCACCAAATATATTGCCGAGTCACGCACCGACATCGAAGAAAAAGGCCGACGCGGAAAAGCGCTCGGTGGTTGGGATAAACTGAAACAGAAAGCTGAAATCGACGCTGAACTGGCATCCGGCAAGTTTATGGATTTAATTCGCTGGAACAGCAGTGGCAAGGTTGAGAATGGACATATTCTTGAGCAACGCTATATGATGGGCGGAGAACCGATTCAGGCTCAGGGCTGGAAAGAAGGCGGCTTATGGACGGTTGTGTTCAAACGCAAACTGAAATCGGATAAGCCCGGCGATGTTACGCTCAATCCGAATATTCTGTATAACTTTGGCTTCGCGATCCATGATGATTATAGTGATGCCCGATTCCACCATGTGTCGCTGGGTTACAAGCTGGGCCTGGACAGCAGCACGGCCGAAGTGAATGCGGTTAAAACCGTCGTCAAGGCGGTCACTGCGGCTGCGGCAAAAGCCAGCGCTAAAGGATCTGCCGCAGCTCCTGCGGCGGCGGTTAGCAAAGCCAAAGCGGCGGTCGATGCCGGTATCGACTGGTCAAAATCAGGTGAGCGTCAGATTACCCTGTTTTATCCGGGGCAGACGTCGATGGAATGGACACTGGTCGGTAAGTACCATGGCGGGGTGCGCCCTTTTATGGAAGGTGATCGTTGCATGACCTGTCATGATAAGGAAACTGCGGACATGGGCCGTAAGATGGTCACCGGTGAAAAGGCCGAGACCACCCCGATTGAAGGTAAGCGTGGCTCGATCCCGGTTTCGGTTCAGGCTACCCATGATACGGATAACCTGTACCTACGTTTTCAGTGGCAAAACACAGCACATGTACCGGTCGCTTTCGTCGATGGCGGCAAGATGGATCCGGCTAATCAGGTCAAGCTGGCGGTGATGTTTGCGACGGATGAGCTCAAGTATGCCTCGCAGGCCGGTTGCTGGGGAACCTGTCATCATGATTCACGTACCATGCCCGAGCATCCGGATGATCCGGCCAGTTCCGGTCTGGCACTCGACTTCTCCAAAGGCGTGACCAAATATATCTCCGAGTCGCGCACCGAGATTGAAGAAAAAGGCCGGCGTGGTAAAACGCTTGGCGGCTGGGATAAGCTGAAGACGGCGGAACAGATCCATGCTGAACTGGATGGTGGTCATATGATGGATATACTGCGTGTAAACAGCGGCGATGGCTCAACAGAAGATGGTCATGTACTGGATCAGCGCATCATGACCGGTGGTCAGGGCTTATCGGCGAGTATCAGTGAAGAAGGTGGTTACTGGACCGTCGTAATGAAGCGTAAACTGGTTTCCGATAAGCCGGGTGATGTCAGCCTGAATGCCGGGACCTTATATAACTTCGGTTTTGCAATCCATGATGATTTTAGCAATGCCAGGTTCCATCATGTGTCTCTGGGCTATAAACTGGGGCTCGACAACACAGGAGCAGAAGTGAATGCAATCAGTCAGTAAAGTATCGGGCATACTCAAGCCCCTTGCCGCCTGGATTATTGGTATGGCACTGGTGGCTTTTAGCGTGAGTGAACAGGCGTTTGCCGAGGATGAAAGCCTGCGCAGCTATAAGCCGCAATTAAGTGATGAATTTAAAGATCTATTGCGTGAGGCGGCGCAGCATCCGGAGCAGGGTGAAGAGATCTTTATGCGCAAATGTTCGTCCTGCCATGATCACAAAAAAGCCGGCGGGCATGGTAAAGGTCCGCATCTGTGGAATGTACTCGGACGCCAGGCAGGTACTGTCGCTAAATTTTATTTCTCCGATGCGATGTCGGGTTCGGGCCATCAATGGACGCTGGCTACGCTAAATTATTATCTGACCAATACCGAGCAGGCCGTGCCGGGACGTCTGATGGAGTTTCGTGGTATCCGCAAAGATGAAGAACGCGCAAAGCTGATCGCATTTTTACGCACCCTGAACGATAACCCACCAGCCCTTCCCTGAGTTATGAGTAGACTGCATCGCTGCTTAATGCTGCTGACTCTGGCGCTATTCTCATGTCAGGCGCTGGCGCAGGAACAGGCAAACACGCTGCCGGATTCTCTGGGTAAATGGTATAAACCACAAAACAAACGACAGGTTTGGCTGCATACCATGTTTGCGATGCGGCGTGAGTTACAGGCGCTGCAGGAGTATGCCGATGAGGGCGACCTGAGCGGGGTCAAAAAATGGTCGGATAAGCTGCTCAAACACTATCGACATATCCCTGAAATGGTACCTGAGTGGCAGGATGAGCTGGAGCTTGAAACGGCAACAGATCTGGAGCAGGCGGTCGCGAATGCCGATCTACCCCGGATCAAGTCCTTAAGCCGCGATCTGGCGCGCAGCTGCAAAGGCTGCCACCGAGATTTTCGCGTACTCGCGGCATTGCGCTACCGCACGGCGGTGTTCAATGACGTGATGGTTAGCGAGAACGGGCAGCAGATAAAATTCCTCGACTTCAAACATGAGCTGATCCGCACCCTCAACCGTATCAATATATCGGCTGAGGATGCGCGCTGGGACAATGCGACCACGGCTGTAGAGCAGTTCGAGTCGAAGCTAGACGCGTATGGCAATAGCTGCGCCAGTTGTCATGATGATAAGGAGCCGCGTGAGCGTATTCTGGGTGCGGCGACAGCCGCCGGGCTGGAGCATCTGAAACAGGCCATAAAACGCCAGGATCATAAGGATACCGGACGTAGCCTGGGCGAGACCGCAGTGAATGTGTGCGCTCGCTGTCATGGTGTGCATCGTACTCTGGCCGAAATACGTCAGCAGCTGTTCGGTGCCGACTAGAAGTCACCTGTGGGGACACTCCCTCAACTAAAGGGTTCTTCTATTAATTGACTGTTCCCTCGATACAGCGTCACCGATTTTTGCTCCTGCAAAATCGGCATACCGTACATCCTGTACATAAGCTCCGTACTTCCTTCCACTCAAAAAAAATCCGACTGAAAAGGCCTTGTGTACGCCCGACAAAGGCATTAACAAATGAGGTGAAAGTCTTCTGTAGGAAGATCACCATGTGTGTTGACAAAACAGTAGCCAGTGCTGGGGGGCGGAGCAAGACTGAGCCAGTTTATCTTAAAATTCTTCGTGAAACGCCCTCGGCAACTGCTTCTGCGTTGCTCTACCTCCTGAATCTCTTCAGTCGTGTGCGGACCCGCATGCAGGGTGTTGTGGAGGCTGGGAAAGAAAAAATTCGTCTATTCGATTAGGTGTTTTTTTCAGACTGAATTTGTTTTTCGTTGTTAGCATCTTTTATTATATGAAGACCGCCACGGATAACGATGATTGAAATAACAAGACCAATGATAAGATCAGGGAATCTTGAATCAAGCTGGTAAACTAAACCGCCCCCAATAATAATACCAAAATTAGCAATCACATCATTTTTTGAGAATATCCAGCTAGCTCGCATATGAACCTCTCCATCTTTATGTTTAGAAATAAGGTAAAGACAAATAATATTTGCTATAAGTGCTGCGATTCCGACAAAAATCATTAAAAGTGATTCTGGCTCACTGCCTAATACTGTTCGGCGGACTATATCAAAGAGGACAGCGACACCGAGTAAAATCTGAAGAATACCGCTGATGTGGGCCGCATTTATTTTTACAAAGGCCTCTTTGCCAACGGCATACAAACCAATGCCGTAAACGGTTGCATCCGCAAACATATCTAAGGAATCCGCTATTAACGCCGTAGATTCACTTACTATTCCTAGCGTTATTTCAACAAAAAACATTATTGCATTGATACTGAGCAATATAATCAATACGCGGCTTTCTTCCTTGTTTTTGATCTCTATTTCACACCCACAATCTGACATATTGCTATCTTCTCTTTTTTGCACCTACGTCGCACATCAGCTGTTATAAAAAGTAGCGCGGGGTTTGCGCAAGCAAAATGCGTGACGCTTTTTGCAATCCGCTAGATGGGCCTTGTATGGCATAAATTCAATAGCGGCCCATAAAATAAGCCCAGAATGTCGATAGTCATGATCGATACCAGGTTGGTAGCGCCCCACATTTTATTCTTTTATTTAGAATTAATTGTTCTCTGAGCCCGGTTTTTTATCACCAAACGGATCATCAACTATCAAATCATAAATAGAGGGTGCATAGGTTAAAACTGCACCTTGTGTGATACCAAGTTTCTGAAATGCATCATAGAGCTGTACTAAAAGTGATTCGTTTTCAGGCGCTTGCTTTATTGCTTCCAATATTGAGATGAAAGGTTTAATGCCCTCTACTTTAACGTTTGTATTTAACATATGAATGGCTTCTTCAATTTTTGCAATATCTACATTTTCTGTACTATTTTTCATCTGTCTTTTTATCCGTTTTTAAACTGTGTTTCGATCCCGGTTTTGTCTTACGCGATGTGCACATCTATATTGTCTGACGCTGTAATAACCGGTTGGCACAGTGCAGCTTTAGAACTGAATATACATCCATTCGTTGATTGAATTACAATACTTTTTAACGATAACCTATGGTGTGGTCATCGCCCAGACATTGGGTGGAGAGCTATTGGTTAGTTTCCTGTTCCAGGCTATGAGTGAGCGGCCAAACCGGTCCATTTTAATCTTTGGCGAGGTTGCATCCAACATGCCTTCGATCAGGCTTGCATCACCCCATGCTCCCTCCGGCGTATAGGTATTGATAAAAAGTCGTTCATCAAAACTCGGTGATGTCCAGACGGTTGTAATTTGACCGCTGTCATTGATGCTGGAAACCGGATTGGTGACTCCGCTGAAAAACCGTGGTGACCCGGTACTGGCAGCCCATACCGGTCCAATAGAAATTTCCTGAATATCACTAAAGAGTCCGCTTTCATCGAATTGCCTGGATGTTACCGACGGCAGGTATAGATTCTGCCAGTGATACGAGTTCCAGCTAACGATACCTCGCCCAAGGGCGTTGACCGACAGGGATATATTGCTGGTATTGATTTCATTGCCTGCAGACAGAATACGTTCGTTCCCCCAGCCAGCGATCATCGAGAAGTTGTTAAAATAAATCGAGGTTTGCGCGTTGGACATAAACGTTGGACGGTCGTAGTAGGTCCATGTGACATACGCGTTGCCATCCATATTCATTGCCAGCTTTGGTGCATGACTGTTCCAGCTATCGAGATGTTCTATCAACACCGGCTCTGACCATCCGCTGACCGCATCATATCGGTTAGCCCAGATGTTGCTCTGGTTCTCCCTATACAGGCCGAGGTAAATATCGGTTAAATCCGGGCTTTCCTGCAGCCAGACCGCAATGGCATTACCGTTCGCATCCACCGCTATCGAAGTACGCGCCGCATTCTGTTCTGCCGGGTTGTCGATGCGTTGTGCCTCGCTCCAGCCGCTGGGTGGCTGATAGCTGCGTGAATAAACGGCCTGGTAGTCCCCCGTTGCTTGCACATAGATGCAAAATGCAGTTTTGTCGAGGTTGATTGAAATATCGCTACATGAGGGATTGGTATCGATTTCCATGGCATTACCCCAGCCCGCTTCAAGGTCGTAGGTTCTGTACCATGAACTTCCGCCCTGTTGCCAGGACAGGATCGCATTGCCGCAGGGCTCCATTGAAAATGCAGGACTGAATGCGGGTTCATCGATGCCGCTATCCACCCTGACCGAATTTTCCCATGAAGGGAGGCTCTGGTTGCCAGAGTCGAGTATTTCCACCTTGTTCGCATAAAGCCGGGCTGGAGAATCGTTGCTGGTAGACCAGATCGCCAATCCGCTGCCACCCGCAGACAAACCAATATCGGCGAGAACCGCATTGCCGATGAAATTCAGTTGCCGGGGGTTTTGACTGAAAATGGGCGTATCAGCTGGAACCGATTGACGTTCCTGCTGACAGGATGTGTTAGCAGCTGGGGTATCATCCGGAGCGGGTTCGTTACTGCATGCGGCAATCATTATCGACAGAATTATGGCGATTGCCAATGTATTGATGGAATGTATCATATTAGCTGTGGTGCTTTCCTAAACGCAGGACATTAACCTTTTTCGAATGAAAATTCGCCAATGCCTCATTGAA
>JACNJF010000151.1 GCA_014382695.1 Gammaproteobacteria bacterium
AGGGCGAGCGTTCATTCTATTTTCCATTAACCGTTCGCGTACAGTATTATAAATAAGGATTTTTAAGCAATGATTTGGATCAAATTGGCTTGACTATGGCAGGCAGGGTTCAGACAGGCACTAAATGAATCGATGTTTGGGTCAAATGACCGCTCACGTTAAGGGTTGTCAGGCATCAGCACCCAGAATAATCCCCTGTCAGGTTATCTCGCCAATCAGAGTGCAGATGCTGGGCAAGCTTCGAGGGACGAAACCGCGGGGCGTAGCCGGGCTGTTTCAGGATTTGAATTGTCTATGGAGTTTTTAAGGTGATCGCAGTCGCTTGAGGGAAGGATTTCGATGAACACAGCCACTGCAATCCGGCAAATCATGCTTTAGCTATCAATAACCCGTGGAAAAGAGAAAGCTGTCAAACCCCGCAAGTCATCGACTTATATTCGGTAATTCCAGATCGGGTAATATCAGATATTCGTGATTTTCCGATTTAAGGACACCGATAATCCAGCTATTGATATGCCTTTACGCTATTGGCTGATGCCTGAATTCTGAGTCATCTCTTGACATACCAACCGGTCGGTATTATAAATACGATCCCTTAGCGCAAAAAAATCCTATGCCTGAATTGAATGAGTCTGAAGTCTATTGGTGGCGTCCGCTCGATGCTGCCGTTGCTACCGATACCCGCTCAAAAATCCTGTTTGCTGCCTATAAGGAGATTCACCTGCACGGCTTTCAGTCGGCCAGTCTGAACAATATTCTGGCGCATACCGGGGTTAGCAAAGGCGCGCTATATCATTACTTTCCGAATAAAACCGAGCTGGGTTATGCGGTTATCGAAGAAGTGATTGCGGATAGAATATTTCGCAGCTTTATCCAGCCCCTGCAGCAGGCCGACGATCCGGTCCAGAGTCTGATCGAGCTGATTCAGCAGGCCGGCCGGTCGTTTACCCTGAAGGATATCCAGATGGGCTGCCCGCTTGGTAGTCTGGCACAGGAAATGGCTCCGATCTCGGAAGGCTTCCGCCTGCGCCTGAATAAAATCTATCAGCTCTGGCATGGCGCAATTATCGAGGCGCTTAGCCGAGCCCAGCAACAGGGACGACTGATCCCGCAGGTGGTGCCAGAACAGCTCGCGGTAATGGTGGTGGCGACGCTTGAAGGCTGTCTGAGTGCAGGCATGATTGCACAGGATTTAACCCGGTTGACGCAGTGCGGAGCAGGACTGATTCAGTATTTGCAGCTGATCAGTATAGATAAAAAGTAGCACCAGGATTCACCACGAAGATCACCAGGTACACGAAAGCTTATATGAATGTAGTTTTAATCCGGGTGGAAATAGATTCGGTTCAATTTTTAAAAAGCAGTTTTCTTCTTCGCACTCATCGTGTGCTTCGTGGTAGATGATTTTTTAAGGTGTCCAGAAAAGCCAGTAAGTTATAACAGCAATAAACAGGAGAGTAGATAGATGGTCAGTCGATATTCAGAATGGATTTTAAAATTTAAGTGGCTGGTGGTGATGCTGAGTGTGGTGTGGGTGATGGCGATGGGCTATGGTGCCCAGTTCCTCAGCTTCACCAACGATTACCGGGTGTTTTTCAGCAAGGAAAATCCTCAGTTACTGGCATTCGAGAACCTGCAGGATACCTACACCAAGAACGATAATGTGATGCTGGTACTGGTGCCGGAAGACGGTAATGCATTTAGTCAAAACACCCTGAAAGCGGTAATCTGGTTAACCGAACAGGCCTGGCAGACGCCGTTTTCTACGCGTGTCGATTCGCTGTCGAATTACCAGCATACCTTTGCCGAAGGCGATGATCTGATAGTGCAGGATCTGGTGTTTGCGGATGATGAGTTGAGCGATGAACGTCTGCAGCAGATCCGTGACATCGCTATCCATGAGCCGTTGCTGGTGAATCGTCTGGTGTCTCCACGCGGTCATGTCACCGGGATCAATATCACGATTGAGTTGAAAGGGGTCGATTTAACGGCGGAAAACCCGCTGGTGGTGACATTCATCCGTAATCTGGAGACCGAGTTCAAGCAGCAATTCAGTGGTATCGATATCCGCACCACCGGCATCATCATGATGAATAATGCCTTCCCCGAAGCCAGCCAGTACGATATGCAGCATCTGGTGCCGATCATGTTTCTGGTGTTTATCATCGTGCTGTTTTTCTGGGTCAAGGGCTTGAGCGGAACCATCACCACCCTGTTCGTGATTATCTTTTCTATCGTCGGTGCGATGGGGCTGGCGGGCTGGATGGGGATCGCGCTGACGCCGCCGTCGTTTTCCGCGATCATGATTATTCCGACCATGTCGATCGCGCATTCGGTGCATATCCTGATGAATTTTATTATCGCGATTCATCATGGCGAGTCGCGTCATCAGGCCATGATCCATAGTCTGCGCATCAATATGCAACCGGTGTTCCTGACCACGCTGACCACGGCGATTGGTTTCCTCAGCATGAATTTTTCGGATGCTCCGCCGTTTCGTGATCTGGGCAATATCGTCGCGATGGGCGTAGTGGTGGCGTATGTATTGAGCATCAGCTTCCTGCCGGCGATGATGATGATACTGCCGGTCAAGGAGCATAAGCATGAAACCCGTACCAGCAAACTGATGGTAAATCTGGCCGAGTTTGTGATTGCGCAACGTAAGGGGTTGCTGATCGGGATGGGCGTGTTTATCGTGCTGCTGATTTCGTTCCTGCCACGCAATGAGTTGAACGATGAATTCACCAAGTATTTCAGTAGCGAGATTGAATTCCGGCGAGATGCCGATTTTGCCTCGGATAATCTGAGCGGCCTGTACCTGATCGATTATTCACTCGAATCCGGTGAGGCCGGTGGTATCAGTGATCCGCAATTTTTACAGCATGTGGAAAATTTTGCTAACTGGTATCGCGCTCAGCCGGAGGTGATTCATGTGAATGTGATTACCGATATCTTCAAGCGCCTGAACCGTAATCTGCATGCGGATAATGACGACTGGTACCGGCTGCCGCAGCAACGTGATCTGGCGGCACAGTATCTGCTGCTGTATGAAATGTCGCTGCCCTACGGACTGGATCTAAATAATCAGATTAATGTCGACAAGTCATCCACGCGTATGACCGCGCTGCTGTATAACAACACAACCTCCAACGTGATTGCGCTGGAGAATCGTGCGCAGCAATGGTTGCGCGATAACACCCCCGAGATGATGCAGAACGATGGCGCGAGTCCAACCCTGATGTTCAGCCATATCGGTTTCCGCAATATCCGCGCGATGCTGCTAGGCACCACCGTGGCGTTGGTACTGATTTCCCTGATCCTGATCTTCGCGCTGCGCTCTTTGCGAATCGGCCTGATCAGTCTGGTGCCGAACCTGATTCCGGCTGCGATGGCGTTCGGGCTGTGGGGTCTGATGGTGGGCCAGGTTGGTCTTGCACTATCGGTGGTGACCGGAATGACACTCGGTATCGTGGTCGACGATACGGTACATTTTCTGAGTAAGTACCTGCGTGCCCGGCGTGAGAAAGGGATGGATGCTCCGGATGCGGTACGCTATGCCTTCAGTACCGTCGGTCTCGCGCTGATTGCGACCTCGGTAGTACTGGCGCTGGGTTTTCTGGTGCTCACCCGTTCCGCTTTTGCGCTGAATGCGGATATGGGTCTGATGACCGCCATCACTATAATTTTTGCGCTGCTGGCTGACTTTCTATTACTACCGCCGTTACTGATGGCACTCGATAAAAAGGAGATGAAACATGTTTAAAACTATTTTAATGGCAAGCTTACTCAGCCTGCCACTATTCGTGCTGGCGCAAAGCGCAGAAGATAAAGGTCTGCAGATCGCTAAAGATGCAAAGGCTTACGATGCCGGGTTTATCGACTTTACCGCCGATATGCTGATGACGCTGAGCAATAAAAAAGGTGAAACTTCGAGTCGTAAGATTCGTATCCGCACCCTGGAAGTGACGGGCGATGGCGACAAGAGCATGTCGATATTCGATGAGCCGGCCGATGTTAAGGGCACTGCGATGCTGACCTATTCGCATGGACTGGAGCCGGATGATCAGTGGCTGTACCTGCCTGCCATCAAGCGCGTAAAGCGCATCAGCTCGCGCAATAAGTCTGGCCCCTTTATGGGTAGCGAGTTTGCGTTTGAAGACCTGGGTTCCCAGGAAATCGAAAAATACAGCTATAAATACCTGCACGATGAAGCCTGTGGAGATCTGCAATGTTATGTGATGGAGCGATTACCCGCGTATGAATATTCGGGTTATACACGTCAGCTGGTGTGGCTGGATAAACAGGGCTACCGCCTGATCAAAGTGGATTTTTATGATCGTAAGAATGAGTTGCTGAAAACCCTCACGGCATCGAAACATCAGCAGTACCTGGGACATTACTGGCGTCCTTCTCTGATGGAGATGGAAAACCATCAGAACGGAAAATCGACCACGCTGGAATGGAGTAACTACCAGTTTAAAACCGGGCTCAGCGAAAACGACTTCCAGTCACAGACCCTGCAAAGAGCGCGCTAGTGAAAACGGTTTTATCGATATTTTTTCTGGCTGCGGCTGTCGTTGCCCCGTCTGCTAGCGCGTACGAACTTTCAGGCAATCTGGCAGCTGAGTTACAGCTGTTTCCGCAACAGGCGCGGCAGCCGCAACAGCTCGATCAAAACCTGACTTTTTCATTCAAGCCGAAACTGAGGCAGGACTGGAATGAAGGCAACGATGAGCTCACCGTCGAACTCTTCATGCGCGTGGATAATAAGGATGATGAGCGCCAGCATGCCGACATACGCGAACTTAAATGGCTGCATGTGGCGGGTAACGATGAATGGCGGGTTGGCATCAATACCGTATTCTGGGGCGTTACAGAGTCTCAGCATCTGGTCGATGTGATCAATCAGATTGACGCTCTGGAAGGACTGGACGGTGAAGATAAACTGGGTCAGCCGATGATCCAGTACAGCACGATTCAGGACTGGGGTGTTCTCCATCTGTTTGTGCTGCCGGGCTTTCGTGAAGCGGCCTTTCATTCTGCTGAAGGGCGTTTGCGCCTGCCTGTGGCGGTGGATTCCAGTCAGACCCTGTATCAGTCATCCGATGAAGACCGGCATATCGATTATGCACTGCGCTACACGCGCCTGCTGGGCGATAGCGAGATCGGTCTATTCTGGTTTGACGGTACCAACCGTGAGCCGTTGATGCAGGCGGTAACCAGCGGGAGTGTGGTGGTATTGCGCCCGTATTACGAGCTGATGTCTCAGTTCGGGCTGGATCTGCAGTCCATCATTGGTGACTGGATCTGGAAGCTGGAGATGATTCATCGACGCCTCGATAGTGGCGCCTTTACGGCCATGACTGGAGGCTTTGAATATACCTTTTATGGCATCTTCGATTCCTCGATCGATATGGGAACGCTGCTCGAGTACTCATGGGAAGATCGCGATCAGAATGCCGGTGCGTTTGATAACGATCTGTTCGGCGGGCTGCGTTTTGCTTTTAACGATGTGCAGAGCACCGAGATCCTGGCCGGTATGTTTGTGGATGTTGATAATGGCAGTCAGAGTATTCGCACCGAAGCCAGTCGCCGCCTCGGCGATAGCTGGAAACTCAGCGCAGAGCTGCAACTGTTCAATGCGGTGGATGCGAACGACCCTCTGCAGATATTCTCCAGAGATGATTATGTCATGGTTGAGCTGGCTCGTTATTTCTAACACGCTGTTTTAAGTACAGAGTCCGGCCGTGAAAACGGATGCTACTGTGCTGATCATGTTCGGGGCCAGTGAAGGTATACAGGCGCGGGTATTGAGTGGACCAAAGGTCTGGGGTCTGGAGCAGTGGTAAACCCTCTACATCGTCCACTCCTGCTTGACGCAGGCTTCCAAAGATGCCCCTGTTTTTCACAACAGACTCAGAATAAGCCTTGTGAATTTCATGGTACAAGTTAAAATGTTCCTGATTGCATACCTAGCTCCGCTGGCCTGACAGTTGAAGCCTATTAGGTTGGTCGGGTTCATTAGTCCAGGTTCTTATGGCTGAATTAACCCGTTTTGACAGTAGTTAAGTACAACCTTTTAACCTGCTGGGGCTTAATTCGTGATCAGTAAAATGTTTGCACACACTAAATTTTTAGACGTGTCTAATTAATCTATATTAAAGGGATAAAGTATGAATAAATTAATTTCTATGACAG
>JACNJF010000096.1 GCA_014382695.1 Gammaproteobacteria bacterium
TGGAAGGCCAGATTTTTAATGAAAGTTATAAGTCGGACTACAGGCTGGAACTGGAAGCCACGCTTGGACCCGGAGACTCGATCACCAATCTGTTGAACTTCTTTGGACTGGTCAATGCCAGCACCGATGGACTGAAATTTACCGAGCCCCTGGCAACTTCACCGACCTCTACCCAGGTCAGGACCGACAAGGTGAGTTATACCTCGGGTCAAACCGTCAATTTTTCTGTGAAGCTGGATGCTGCATCTGTCTCCATTCCCATTCTGGGGTACAACGTAGAAGAGATAAGGATTTATCGAAAAGCTGATCCTGCAGCTGTCAATCAGGTTGCGACCATGGTGGCATCACAAACGGCGACCGATAATCAAACCGATTTTGATATTTCCTGGATTGCGAATGAGGACGGAAACGTGCCCGATCGCTTTTTTGCTTTTGTCAAGACCAGAGCCGTTCCCTTCGAGTTATTCGGTGACCTGGAGCTCGACCAGGTCGGCTCCCCAGTGGTGAGCTCGATTTATACCTCTGCATATGAGTACTCCAATGGTAGCTTTACCTGCAAAGAGGTGAATCATAGTAACGACGTCGCTATTCCTGCCATTCAGACCAGCACCTGTCCTGTCTCCAGCTCCTCGATAAGTATCGACGGCTCAATTCCTACGCAAGTAAATATCGACGTTGTGCTGCGCTCTATCTGGACTCCAGTAACCCCACAACAAACCGATTCGCTAAGCGCCACTGACGAAGTAACTCTTGATCTTACAGTAGACGAACCCGGGCTCCTCGACCTTCAATTGAACCCATTGCTGAAAGCAGATTTCGGTCATCATCCTATTGTGCATACATACTGGCACTTGATTCATGTCAGAGATGCAACCGGTGATGTCGGTATACTGCAATGCACGAACGGTGACGATGTTTGCCAAACCACTGCCAGCATCAGTTTGTCGCCCGGGACCTATACGATTAGATTTCAGGTTCATAGCGCTTGTTCGGCCGGGATTTGGGATGGCTCCATCTGGAACTGTGCCGTGGATGTTGATGGGAGGGCATTTACCATGAGCTTCACACCAATTTAATGTTCTTTCAGGATGAAAGCCCAGGTACAAAAGAAGTAAAACTCAATAATCTCTACTATCGTGATCCTGATTCAGGCCCTGCATGTACTATTGTTGCTCTCTTGAGTGTTAGTCAAATAATAACTGAGTCAGGTCCACGTTAAGCGAATAACAGGTCAAGCTTTGCATGTTTTTTCTTTCAATTTAAAATCCTGAATTACCGGATAGAGTCGGCTGTTAGCTTCGTTCGTCGCCGTAAGCAACACGCATAACATCAACATTATTGATAAAGGGAGCCAGCTCTCAAGGGCTGGCTTTTTTATTTCTAAACGCCTCCTCGGGCGTCGACTGCTGAAGTTCACTACTAGTCACCGAATGACTGCTATCCGAATGGTGCGGGCAAATCCGATTTTAACTCTTCCCTCTATTTTCGCCACCCGTAACAAATCCAGTCAGTGTGATTTTCAAACCAGTGGTAACTAGCGAAAGTCCAGTTTTCGGTGTACCACCCCTACGGATAGTCACGAAAGGTTCGAAATTAAATCCGGCGGTCAGCGGAGGGAAACCGGGTTTATCGCATTAAACCCGGCCATCATCCTTTATCCGGAAACTGATAAGCGCGATTGCGCGGCCTGCAACTTATTTAACCCAGGGCACAACCAGAACCGGGCGATCACTAACATGAATCAGTTTACGTGCGGTGGAGCCCAGAAATACCGAAGCCAGACCGCCTTTGGTATGCGTACCAATCACGATCAGATCGGCCTCCTGCTTCTTCGCATACTTTTCGATCTCTTCGGCAGGATGTCCACTCACCACCGCCACTTTGGACACGATGCCGGCCTTGTCGCCAAGCTCATCGTGATAGAAAGCCACCAGACGTTTTTTCATCGCCGCCAGAATATCTTTCAGCTCATCATCCTGAAAGCTATCCATCTTCTCAGGCATATACAGCTCCAGAGCCGCCATACCGGTATCCCCCAGCGGTTCGGCAACATGCAGCATGATGAGCCTGGCCTCATAGTGTTGCGCCAGACTGATGGCATGCCGGAACACCGGGCGCATATGCTTCCCCATGTCAGTGGCATAAAGAATGGTTTTGTATGCAGGGATACTCATGTTATCGATTCTCTGGTGATGGTGAAATGTAACTGCCAATTAGTTCGGCAAGCCTGGCCCCTCGAAGAGGCTTATATTATTAACCCTGCGGCCATTCAGATGGCACGAAGGCACTACGCCTTCCCCATTTCAATGGCCTGAAAAATTCGGGTAAACTGGCCAAAGTATACTCGATAAAAGGGCTTTTACAAACGCGCTGCAGTGCAGCAATTTATTTCGGGCATGATCAGATCAGTGTCAGACTAAATGCCGGATCTGCTATCATGTTCACTACAGTCGTCGACAGCATTTATCGACACGGTAATGGCATCTGGAAAGATCACACTAAATAAACCACATGAGTGCGGAACCAGAATCTGAATGGAGATGAGCTGCAGCCAGTTTATAAAATTTTTTTTGCCGGTAGCACTGCTGATACTGTGTCTGCATATTTCCCGCCCACTCCATGCAGATGATACAAAGCCGCTTACCTTACCCCTGAGCCTCCCGCTCGCACAGGTATTAAACCCCGCAACAGACACCCCGCAACTAACCAAATCCCCCGAGCCAGTGACAGTCATTCCTGATCGGCAGGGAATCATCGCGGATACACGTAATTTTTTATTGTTCCAGGTGGCTTTTACCGGCTTTCTGTACGTAGCCCCAGAGAGTATTTCAAACTGGTCTGATGAGCAGAAAAAGAAAGACCGCTTCCAGTCATGGAGGGATAATGTGTCAAAGGTTGTCTGGGATACCGACGACTGGACCGTCAACTATATCGGTCATCCCTATTTTGGTGCAGCTTACTACATACGTGCCAGAGAACGCGGTTATGATGAACGAGCCGCCTTCTGGTATTCGGCCCTGTTATCCACCGCGTATGAGTTTGGTATCGAAGCCATGTTTGAAAACCCGTCGATTCAGGATCTGATCGTCACCCCGCTCGCCGGCACCGCGCTCGGTTATTATTTCGAGGATCTGCGCGCCCGTATACGTAGCGAAGCAAAACACAGCGGATGGTTATCGGCCGGCGATAAATTCCTGCTCAATCTAACCGACCCGCTGGGCTACCTGAATCAATATATCGACAACTGGTTTGGCCCCGAGGTCGAAGCCGAGATTGCGCCCTACTTCCAGCTGGCTGCCGAGCGTACCCGCACTAGCGACAGCCAGCGTACGAACGCGTATGGATTGCTACTGAGCATACGCTGGTAAGATGACGACTTTCCTCCCCCGACAAGCAATCCGGCGGCAGCTGCAAACCCTGCTGTTAAGTCTCGCACTAAGCCACTTGGCGCAGGCCTATGCGCAACACTATATTCCCTTCGCAGCCAGCAACATGAATCCCTTTTCGATCAGCCATGATGCGCTACAGGCACAATCCTGGCATCAAGCCGACACTGACCCCTATAGCCTGAATCTGCGCATCGAGATGGCTAACTTCTCGATTCAGAGCGCAAACAGTACCGAAAAAATTATCCTCGATGGCGAAACCTACAAAACCACGCTGAGCCTGCAGTATGCCTTTTCTGAGCGCATAACAGCACAGCTATCGCTGCCCTACATCCACTATTCATCCGGTTTGCTGGATAACACGATTGAACAGTGGCATGACGCTTTTGGCCTGTCCAATGTTCGGCGTAGTGATTTCGCCAGTAACCGACTGCATCTCGAATACCTGGAAAACGGCGTGTCCGTCATCAAACAGCTAAAGGCCAGCCACGGGCCGGGGGATATCCGCCTCAGCCTGGCTTATCGACTGACCGAGTCCACCCCGGCAACTCCGGCCCTGTCGATCAATCTGGCGCTAAAGCTACCCAGCGGAGACCCCGACCGACTAACCGGTAATGGCGCAACCGACTGGGGCATTTCATTGCATGCACTACAGCCGAATATCGGCCAGCATGCCAATCTGGCCCTGGTTGGAGGGCTCGGATTTAACCTGCTCGGGCAGGGTGAAATTCTGGCGGCCCGGCAGAGAAATCATAGCTCGGCCGCGTATGCCGGTCTGCACTGGACGCCATTACCGCGCTGGCAGTTTACCACCCAGTTGCAACTGCAAAGCGCCAGCTATGACAGTGAACTCGACGAACTCGGAAAAACCTCGAGCCAACTGCTGATCGGGGGTCTCTACCGGACTGCTGAGGATCTGTACTATCAGTTCGCCTTCGGGGAAAATCTGTACACCGATGCAACGCCAGATTTTTCACTCTACTTTTCGATTCATAGCCGATAATAACGCCATGTACGAACCATCCTTTTGCCCGTTTAATGCGCTGTATCAATGATTCCATGCTCGATACTGCTATGCTCGCTCCCTGCAACAACGACAACCCAATTCACCCCTGATTAAAACGGAAATCCTCTGTGACCACTGAAATCGCCTTTGTCTTCGGCCTGCTGGCCCTCACTATTGTGTTGTTTATTCTCGACCGCATCCGTATGGATATAGTCGCCATGATGGTGGTGGTGGCACTCGCGGTTTCCGGCGTGATCGCCCCGGAAGAAACGGTTTCAGGCTTTGGTCAATCCATTGTGGTGATGATCGCCGGACTGTTCGTGATCGGTGAAGGCCTGTTCCGCACCGGTATTGCCGCCGCCGCAGGACGCCTGCTGTTACGCCTCGGCGGCACCAGCGAGACGCGTCTGTTACTGCTGATGATCCCGATGGTCGCCGGCCTGTCCGCGTTCATGAGTTCAACCGGAGCCGTCGCCCTGTTTATTCCAGTGGTACTCAGCATGTGCCGCAAGGCTGGTCTGAGTCCCTCGCGCATGCTGATGCCACTCGCCTTCGCCTCGCTGATTGGCGGCATGCTGACCCTCATCGGCACTCCGCCCAACGTCGTGGTCAGCGGTCATATGCAAACGGCTGGTTTCGAACCCTTCGGTTTTTTTGACTTCACCCCGATCGGCGGCGTGATTTTAATGGTCGGCACCCTGTATCTGGTATTTGTCGCGCGCCATCTATTGCCAGCCGGCGAAATCAGAGAGTCTGAGCATCCGCGCCTGCAGGAATTTGCCGAGCGCTATGGGATTAGTGATCACCTGCATAGAATCCGCGTACCGGCCGGTTCCGACATGATCGGCAAGAATGTCACCGAAGCCAGTATGCGCACCCATTACGAAGTCACCCTGATCGCGCTCCGGCGTGACGGTAAACTGGTCTCCAGCCTGTTGCCGGTACTCGCCCAGACCAAGTTTGCCGCTGGCGATATTCTGATGGTCTATGCGGCTCCACAACATATCGATCGCCTGTGCAAGGAGAAAGGTCTGCACCAGGAAGGCTTCCCGGATGGAGAAGCCAGACGCCTGCTGCAGGAGTTCGGCGTAGCCGAAGTGCTGCTCAAACCACGCTCAAAGCTGATCGGCAATACCATCAAGGAAGGTCGTTTCCGCGAAAAATTCAATCTCAGTGTGATCGGTATCCGGCGCAACAATGAAGCACTGGTCGCCGAATTTAACGGCACCCCGCTGGCCACGGGTGATACCCTGCTGGTGGCCGGTGGCTGGCGCTATATCGAACAGCTCGATGCAAAATCCGAATTCGTGATCCTCGAAACACCCGCCGAGATGAGCGACGCCCCGTCCCGCAGTGAACGCGCACCGGTCGCACTGATCATCATGCTGGGGATGCTGGTGCTAATGGTTTCAGGCGTACTGTCCAGCCTCAGCGCCATCCTGCTGGCCTGCTTCGCGATGATCGCGTTCGGCTGTGTAACCATGGACGAAGCCTACAAATCGCTCAACAGTACCAGCCTGGTGTTGATCGCCGGCATGCTGCCACTGGCACTGGCGATGAAAAAAACCGGCGGACTGGACCTGATCGTCGAGCAGCTGATCAATATCGCCGGTGGCAACGGCCCGCTGATGCTGTGCGCAGGGCTATTTATCTTCACCTCAGTTTTCAGCCAGTTCATCTCAAACACCGCGACCACAGTGCTGGTAGCACCGAT
>JACNJF010000170.1 GCA_014382695.1 Gammaproteobacteria bacterium
AAACCGCTTTTACGATGATCACCAGGATGGCCAGAAAGAAATCGTCTATAGCTCCCGAAAATACCAGCAGCGACTTTTAAAGCTGGCGCAGAAAATAGCTACAGAATTCAATTTTGCCGATGTGATCGCATTTCAGGAAGTGGAAAACAGGACGGTCCTGCTGCAGCTAAGCCGGTTGATAAAGCAAACATACGATCAGCACTACAACGTCGTGTTGCAGGAAGGCAACGATGTATCAGGGATTGATGTGGGATTTCTAATCCACAGCAAGCTGCCGATAAAAGCGGTACAGTCTCTGTTTAAAAATAAGCTGTCCCAGAATAAAGGGGGCAAGCTGTTTTCCCGCCCTCCTTTGCTGGTTAAAGTCTGCCCCTCACACTGCATCACATTCGTTAATGTACACCTCAGGTCAATGCGTGGATTAAACACCAATCAGCGCCAGCAACGGATCATGTTAAAGCGCCAGTCACAGGCCGAAACTCTGGCACGCTGGATTCAACAGTTTCAAAGTCGCAACCCGCAGGAGTCTCTGGTGATACTGGGCGACTTTAATGCCTTAACCCCTTCCGATGCCTATGTCGATGTGATCGGAACGATCATCGGCAAGCCGGATCAAACCCGCCCTCAACTCAAAAGCCGGGACCTTGTGAGCCGGGATTTAATCGATCTGTCACTCCGAGTCCCTGCCGCATTACGCTACTCCTATCGCTACCGCGGTAAGAATCAGTTGCTCGATTACGCTCTGGTCAGCGACAACCTGGCGGATAAGGTGAGTGACGTCTCTTTCAGCCAGATAAATTATGCCTTTTCAGATCATGCCGCACTCAAGCTTAACCTGACAATACCCTGATACCGATACCCCATGGTTCAGGCGAAATGCGACTGACCGATATATTCGAGGCTTTGCATTTCCAGCAGGCGACTGACTGTGCGCTGGAATTCAAACGCCAGAAATTTATCCTGATACAGTTCTTCGACAGCGACATCGGCGCTACAGATTAACTTCACCCGATGGTCATACAGCACATCGATCAGTGAAACAAATCGGCGCGCGACATCAACGGTCCCGTCATGCATGGCTTCGATACCGGTAATAATAACGGTACTGTAGAGACGTGCTACCTCAAGATAATCGAAACGACTGCGCGCCGTTTTACAGATCTCTGCAAAATTAAACCAGATCGTATCTTCGGCACAATACTCGAAGTTGATGGCCCGGCCATTGATCTGCAAACTTTGATGATACTGCACGGCCAGATGGTGAGTCGTCAGATATTCCCGGATAACGCCCATAGCAGATTCATTGTGCGGCACCTGATACAGTTTGGTTTGCTTTAAACCCAGCAAACGATAATCCTGACCGCCATCCAGATTACTGATATAGCAATGTGTCGCAATCGCCTCGATGGCCGGTAAAAAACTGCTGCGCTGAAGACCATCTTTATACAGTTCTTCCGGTGGAGAGTTGGAAGTGGTCACCAGCACCACTCCATGCCTGAACAGAGCTTCCAGCAGTCGCCCGATTAACATCGCATCACCAATATCAATCACCACAAATTCATCGATACACAGCACCTCTGTATCCGCCGCGAATGTCTGCGCGATTTGGACTACCGGATCCTGCCCTTTTTTAGCCACGGTTAAGGCATCATGGATTATCTGCATGAAGTGATGAAAGTGAAAACGCTTTTTATTTTTGATGGGTAAAACTTCAAAAAAAATATCCATCAAAAAGGTTTTGCCGCGCCCTACGCCACCCCAAAAATATAAACCCTGTACGCAGGATTTATTTTTTTTAAAATAACTCAACATTTTTATAGAAAAACTTCGTTCAACCTGGCTCTTTTTGACCACGTTTTCATATAATCTGTCGAGTAAATACAGACCATGTTTCTGTGCCTGATCCGGATAAAAACCAGATTGCAGCATAAATTCATCATATTTCTGGGATGGCTTCATAAAACTCTTGTTTTATTCACACTAAAAGACTATTTGTGGGTTAGCATTCATTATTAATCACCGGAGTGTAACGGATGGAAAAGGTAATAGAAAATCTTAGCAACTGGCTGCATGTCACTCTAATATTTTTAGCTGCTATGCTAATTATTGGTCTAATCAGCCTTGTCGTGTACATCGCGGTGATCTACGTCATCGATGTCACTCAAACCAAACAGGCCATCCGCAAAAACTACCCGGTGATAGGACGATTCAGGTATTTCTTTGAACATGCCGGTGAATTTTTCAGACAGTATTTCTTCGCCATGGATCGCGAGGAAATGCCGTTTAACCGGGCTCAACGTTCCTGGGTGTATCGAGCCGCGAAAGGGATAGACAATACCATCGCGTTTGGATCGACTCGAGATATACGCAAGCCCGGCAGTGTGCTATTTGTGAATAGCCCCTATCCGACTCTCGGCGAAGACTCGGTCCCTCCACGCGAAATCACAATCGGGGAAAACTGTAGAGTGCCCTACACCACCAGCTCCCTGTTCAACATTTCCGGTATGAGCTTCGGCGCGCTGTCGGAACCCGCCATCCTGGCTTTATCCAGCGGTGCGGCTAAGGCAGGCATCTGGCTGAATACCGGTGAAGGAGGCCTGTCACCGTATCATCTAACAGGCCACTGTGACATCGTGTTTCAGATCGGCACCGCCAAGAATGGGGTACGTGACCTGGAAGGCAATCTGAATGATGACAAGTTAAAACAGGTAGCCGCTCACCCGGAAGTCAGGATGTTTGAAATAAAACTGAGTCAGGGTGCCAAACCCGGAAAAGGGGGCATACTCCCTGCAGAAAAGGTAACACAGGAAATTGCTAACATTCGCGGCATTGAGGCTGGCAAGGCAGCGATTAGCCCGAACCGGCACTATGATATTAAATCCGATGAAGATCTGCTGAAAATGATTCATCGTATCCGCCAGGTCACCGGAAAACCGGTTGGTTTCAAGGCCGTGCTGGGCTCAGCCCTGTGGATCAATTCTCTATGTATCGTGATTAAGGAAAAAGGTCTGGAGTATGCGCCAGACTTCATTACGCTGGACAGTGCAGAAGGTGGAACGGGCGCAGCCCCGATGGCGCTGATGGATGACATGGGGCTTCCACTGCGAGAAACCCTTCCGATTCTGGTTGATGTATTAACCGAGTATGATCTGCGTAAACATATAAAAATTATTGTTGCCGGTAAACTGGTCACACCGGCCGATGTTGCCTGGGCGCTGTGCATGGGTGCAGACTTCATCTCTACCGCACGTGGCTTTATGTTTGCGTTAGGCTGTATACAGGCTCTGCAATGCAACAAGAATACCTGCCCCACAGGTATTACCACGCATAATAAAAAACTTCAGCGCGGACTGGAGCCGGCGGCTAAAGCGGAGCGTGTCGCCAGCTACGCAAAACAGATGGTCTATGAAGTGGGTGTTATTGCACATGCCTGTGGAGTGAAGCAACCTCGAGAATTAAACAGGGGGCACGCAAGAGTTGTCAATGATCTGGGGTTAAGCGTTCCATTGTATGAACTGCATCCCGATAAAAAACCACTTTAATGTTACAATTCAAATAGTTATTTTTATAATTTAATGTCATTTAATAAAATCCATCGATAACAAACTGAGATTAAAAGACATTAGTAATTTCTGATATACATTTAAAAGGTAATTAATTAGAATAAATTGCGTGAAAATATCTTTTTTTTCTAAATTAGATGACTATATTACTCATATTGAATAACGCTTTTAACAATAGACCCGAAGTATAAGTATCGCTATGGCAATCGACAATAGAGTCATGAACCCTGCAATTGCTCAACAACTTTTTCGCAAAAGTGAGCAGTTAAAGCGTCAGCGTGCGGGAAAACCTGCCGCGCTCGAGTCATTTCCACGCGTCATAAAAACCATTACCGGTTTATGGCGCTATAGTGAAGGACAGAAATATCTGGAAGAACTGATCGTCGTCGAGGGCGGTAAAAGACGCGAAGGATTCCCGGTTGAAGCACAGGATGAACTCATGTTCCTGTATCAGTTACTGGTCGACCAGCACCGAATACTCGCCATCCGTGGTCAGAAAATAACTGCCAACCGTCCACCCGGCACCAAATTCACTATGGGTAGCAATAGCAAATAACAACATAAGTGCGCCTATTGCGCAGCGGGTATCACCTTCACCAAATCCGCATCGATAATCGGATAAGCAAGCGCAGCATGAAACTGGAACTGGTCAGTCAGGCGGCTAAACTGATGCGACTGATCCCTGTCATAAAAAATAATGACACTAATCCCCTTTTTCTGCGCCAGGCTTGCCATGAGCGATTCCACCTGACTGGTTCGATCCCTGAAATCTGACTGAAAATTGAATTCCGCGACGATGACATCGACAGCGTTATGTTTAATAAACTTTATCGCTTTACGCATCGATTCGAGGCTATAGACTTCATAACCCAGGGACCGATAAAGCTTACTGAAATCCGGGTAACCGCCTAATTCGAGGATACTGATTAATACCGGTCGCTTGCCCGCTTGACTCATAACTTCCCGCATCAGCCAGAACAATATGTGAAGGATTAACTAAATTATTCGTAGGAATAATAAATTAAATTCGACTTGGACTTTTCGACATTTTTACCGAGACTGATAACGCCACTGCTGAACAGCGTCAGTTCATCCTGCCTTAGAAAGACATTCTGACCATCCAGAGTTCTGACAAACGTTCCATTGGTGCTTTGATCGGTCAGCACAAATTTACCACGTCGGATACCAATCGTGGCATGGAACCTGGAAATAAGATCACCTGTGACCACCAGATCACAATCATGCCCGCGCCCCAGATTGATCGTGTCTGCATTCAGATCAAGTTTAATGGTATTCGACTTGTAGGTTAATAATAGTCCGCCATTTTTATCCACCTTAAACGGATTCGTCAGATTCCCTGTCGCCATATTGGTGATCTCGGACTCTTCTTCCCAGGCAAACATATAAACGTCGAGGATGTTCTCTTTGCCCTTAACCTCTATCCGATCATACTGCCGAGTTTTATGCGCCAGATCCTGAGAAACAATGTGTTCAGCGAGCACACCGGAAAACAAAATCTGTCTGGCCTTGGTCAGTGCCACGACTCTGGCCGCCACATTAACCGTATCGCCGTAAATATCGTTATCTTCCAGAATGACGGTACCAAAATGCATCCCGATACGAATGAATAAACCAATCGTTTCTGGAGAGCGGTCATCCTCCATCGTTTCCTGTATGGTCTGAGCCGCCAGAATGGAGAGGTCGACATCCAGGAAATAGACCAGAACTTCATCCCCGATGGCTTTTACCAGTTTACCCTTGTGTCGATTACAGATCGCAATCATGGTGTTCAGGGCTTTTGAAATACGTTCCCGGGCCTCTATATCTCCCATATTTTCAAACATGGCTGTACTGCCTGCTACATCAGCAAACATAACAACACACTGGATCGACTGGCCGCCTGTCATTGTTTCTTTTTCCCTGTTTCTAGTATTTGTTTAAGGGCATTGTTATAGCATCTTATGCGTATTATAAAAAGTCATCCTGATAAATCTCACTGAATAATAAATAATCATTTAAAGCACTGATACAACGACTCATTTCAAGCTGATCATAGTTGGTTTTTTGATATTTCACCAATAGCGCGCGCAATCCGATTTAACGACTGTTCTCTGCCAATCATTTCCACCGTCAGATCGATCGGTGGAGAAAATGACCCGCCCGTTACCGCGACACGTAACGGCTGCCCAACCTTACCCATATTCACCCCAAGCTCTTCAGTGACCACATGAACCACCTGATGAATATTCTCTGCGCTCCAGGTTTCCAGCGCCGTCAATTTCTGTTGCAACAGTTGCAAGGGTTCTAATGCTGCTGCTTTAAATACCTTCTTCACTGAGTCAGGATTAAACTCGGTAAAATCCTGGAAAAAATACAGGATCGATTGAGCCAGCTCATTCACCGTTTTAACCCGTTCTCGATACAGATCAATGATGGATGACAGGTCCATGCCCTGCGGAATCTGAATCCCATCTTTGCTCAGGCGTTGCTTAACCAGATCGACCACCTGAGCCAGCTCAGTGG
>JACNJF010000181.1 GCA_014382695.1 Gammaproteobacteria bacterium
CTGTCAATTAAATCAAACCATATTTCTCTATAAAAGTATCGGAATACTCCAAGAGACCAAATAAGTAAAATAATTCCTAGTGCATATTCCCCATTAAACAAGGCGGATCCTGCAGCAAATAATAGAGCCAAACCGAACGATAAAAACAATATTACTGTAAATATCTTTGCTAAATTTTTATGAATAGATTCAAGCCCTAAAGCTATCAGAACACAAGTACTGAAGTGATGCAAATAAAACCTAAAAAGAAATAAAGAATAGCTTTTAATGAATCGAATAAACTAGCACCAGATTCATAGGGGTCAAAATATTCTCTGCCGAAAGCCTGAATAGGTAGAACTAGCAAAATCAGCACAAAGAAAAATCTTATTAGATATAAGTAATTTTGGGGAGTCGGGAATATAATTCTCGGTCTTTTCCAGCTAATAAAACTATATTCCATGTTGTTGCTCGGTATTGTATCTTTGGAAAGGTTCCGTGTATAACCCGACTTTACTCTTGGCTAGAAGCCCTTTCAATAATAAAATATTATCCAGTATCCAGAGGCTAAAGACCCGACTAAATAATTTTTATGAGAATTTTATAAGCTCCTATGCATTACAGTGAGAGGCGGGGGATCCCCCTCCTACCCCCCTAATCTTTATTTCAAAGCTAAATCTTTTTCAGGAGGGGAGTGCTAAAGGCTCATTCATCCATTCAATCGATCTATAAGACTCTCAGGTTTTAGGTGAGTATATCTTTGAAGCATTGACAGTGATCTATGACCGGTAATCAGGGACACCTCCATTATATTCAGGCCTCGTTCAAAGAAGCTACTGGTGGCTTCATGCCTTAAGTCATGGAAATGTAAGTCAGTTATATTGTGCCTTTTACATGCCCTCAGGAAGGCCTGAGAGAGGCTGTCAGCCTTTATATTTAAAGCCCTACCTCTTGCCATTAGTATGAAATCAACAGCCTGAATAGCCTTCTGAGTGAGTGGAATAGTACGTGGTATATCCGTTTTAGTTTCAGGAATAAGTAGAAGGTTTCTATTATTTCCTATCACATGCTCCGGCTTGATATTAACTATCTCCCCTCTCCTCATACCAGTCTCAATTGCCAGAACAACATAGTTTCCAACTATCTTATCAGACTTCAATAGCTCCAACTCATTTGACGTTGGCCTCCTGTCCCTTGATGTCTCAACAGGTTTCTTAACTTTAGTAGCAGCATTGCCCTGAGGTAAGTAAATACCAAAGTCTTTTTCAGCAGCAGCCAATATACGAGAAATCAATCCAAGCTCACGCTTAACTGTACTAGGTGAAACCTCTTGCAACCTGTCTTTTTTATAGGTAGAGATGACATGAGGACGGATATTGATGAGCTTATAGCCTTTCAAACACCGGATAATAGGCCGGATATTGTATTTCTCTTTGTCGTATCCTTTTTTATGGATCAATATTTCATTGAGGTATTGTTCAGCCAGTTCTCCAAATGACAAAGCTTCTGCATCATTGGCACACTGGTAGACAGATCTTTCCATTTTAGCTTCAATATCTTTGGTAAAGGTTTGTGCGTCCTTTAAGGTATTGAATGACCGAGAAACAGGTTTATATCCTTTCTTACGGATCTGAACCTGATATTTTGTACCTGCTTGAGTAACACGCTTGCGGATAGTAGCCATTTTCACTCCTGAGTGTGACAGGAGTGTGACCAATAATCATAGACGGTAAGTTAAGTAATTGAATTAAGAGTGGATTCGAACCACCGACCCCCACCATGTCAAGGTGGTGCTCTAACCAACTGAGCTACGCGCCTGTAAATCAGGACGGGTATTCTACCTTACAAGGCATAATAATCAATGCCTCCGGGCATTTATTTCAGATAAATATAATCCCTCAACGGGCAAAAAAACAGCCTCTAAAAAGAGGCTGTTTTCAATCTAACTCAGAAGTCAGGCGATTAATCACCCAGTTTCTGTATCCCCATCATTTTCAGGATATATTTTTCATACAATGGCTCAGAGGTGCCTTTTTTCATTTTACGGATGAAGTATTTTTCAAACGCAATCTTGGCCATATGCACCCACTTACCTTTCTTAAACCAGGCAACGTTACGCGGTGGAATCTGTGGTATTGCCACAAATGCTGCACCGGTATCACCCATATCCGCCAGACAGATCGCATTCCAGGTGGCTCCCGTAGTCGGCTCCTTACCGTTTAACTCATCCGCAATGTTATGCACGATAGAAGTGACCATGGATTCAATCATATAGCCTGTTTTTGGCGTGCCGGTAGGGACTGGTGTCACTTCTACCGGTGGAATGGCGATACAGACACCTGCCGAATAAATGTTTTTATAGGTCGGGTTTCTATGGTGCTGATCGACCATCACAAAACCGCGTGGATTACACAGACCCTCAACACTGGCGACCGCTTCAACACCCTTAAAAGCCGGCAACATCATGCCGAAATCAAAAGGTACCTCATGCTGCTTGATAACTTCACCGGAGGCATCCACCTCATCCACAAACATTTTACCGGCTTCAACTTTGGTGGTTTTGGCGTTGGTAATCCATTTGATATGATGATTTCTGAGCTCTGACTCAAGCATGCCTTTGGAGTCACCGACCCCACCCAGACCCAGATGACCGATATACGGCTCTGAAGTCACCAGTGTCATCGGGAACTTATCACGAATTTTACGTTTACGCAGATCAGCATCCACGATAAAGGCAAACTCATAGGCAGGGCCAAAGCAACTCGCAAATGGCATCGCACCAATCACAATCGGACCGGGCTTATCCAGCACTTCCTTATAGCGCTCATAGGCCTTTTCAGCATGATCGATGGTACAGATGGAATGTGTGTGTTTTTCCGGACCAGAGCCCTCAACCTCTTCGAAAGCGAGGCGAGGACCGGTAACAATTACCAGAAAATCATACTCAAGCTGCTCGCCACCGCTAAGATCCATCTTGTTCGTACCTGGGTCGATTTTTGCAACGGTGTCACAGATAAAATTAATCCCCTTACGCTCCAGATAAGGCTTGATCGGGAAGGTTATCGATTTACGGTCACGCCAGCCTACCGCAACCCAGGGATTGGACGGGGTAAACTGAAAGTAATCATTCGAATTGATTACCGTAACCTGATGCTGACTTCCCAGCTTTTCTTTTAATTCGTACGCACAGGGCATACCGCCCGTACCAGCACCTAGAACAACTACATGAGCCATAAAATTCTCCTTAAATTTTGAGTTTATTAATATTTTTATAAGAGTCTCTGCCCGAGATATTTGGATACAGCGCTATAGCGCTTTTTATAATAATAAATGACTTAGACAGAGTTTTTATCACCTGAATCCGTAGCTTACTAATCGGATCATGACGCGCTAATAATAGAGCACCGGTACTACATCACATAGACTTGAAATGTCTGCGGCAAAAATAAACCCATTACCGAACTGGGTGCCGATCAAAGGCCAGTTGTTGTCAGAATTGGTTTTCTATATCGCCACACAACCAGTAGCACGAGTAGACCATGTTACTAAGTTACGGATTCAGGAATAAATAGCCCGAAAATAGTAAACTATTTAGGCAAATTTTTCTATGTTTAATCTTATTCATAACCAGTTCATTAAAAACTCTCTGTAATTTATTATTTTTGCTACTATCCTGTTGTTTTATAAAGATTTTAAAAATTCAAATAAAGGCATCAGAGTCTGTGACCGAGGTTCAGGCTTCTTCCAGGTAATGAATTTTCTTTAACCTTTCAATCTGATCACGGATCCTGGCCGCTTCTTCAAACTCCAGATTTCGCGCATGTTCATACATCTGTGTATCCAGCTGCTTTAATTTCAGCTTTAACTCTTTCGCTGATAGCGCATGGTATTCAGGGTTATCTTCCGCGACTTTCAATCTTCTACTCGTCGCAACCGACTGCCCCATATCCATCACATCCTTAATATTTTTAATGATGCCTCTGGGTGTGATGCCATGCAGTTCATTGTATTTAAGCTGTTTCTCTCGCCGCCGATCGGTTTCATCCATCGCCCGCTGCATGGATCCGGTTATTCGATCCGCATACAGAATGGCTTTACCGCGAATATTCCTGGCCGCCCGACCGATGGTCTGGATCAACGCGCGATCAGAGCGTAAAAAGCCTTCCTTGTCCGCATCCAGTATGGCGACCAGAGAAACTTCCGGCATGTCGAGTCCTTCGCGCAACAGGTTGATGCCGACCAGCACATCAAACTCACCCAGACGTAGATCGCGGATAATCTCCATGCGCTCAACGGTTTCGATATCAGAATGGAGGTAGCGTACCCGCACCCCATGTTCGCTCAGGTATTCGGTCAGATCTTCTGACATCCGTTTGGTGAGCGTCGTCACTAGCACGCGCTCAGCAAGCTTCACCCGAAGATTAATTTCGGATAACAGATCATCAACCTGGCTGGTCGCGGGTCGAACTTCAATCTGTGGATCGACCAGCCCGGTAGGACGCACCACCTGTTCAACCACGGCACCACTATGTTCCGCCTCGTAGTTGCCCGGTGTGGCCGAAACAAACACCGCCTGCGGAGCAATCGCTTCAAACTCATCAAACCGCAAGGGCCGGTTATCCAGTGCCGAAGGCAGGCGGAATCCATACTCAACCAGTGTCTCCTTGCGTGAGCGATCCCCTTTATACATCCCTCCTATCTGGGGAATACTGACATGGCTTTCATCGATAAACAGCAGGCAGTCAGCCGGCAGATAATCGAACAGGGTTGGTGGTGGCTCTCCCGGCTGGCGCCCGGAAAGATAGCGTGAATAATTTTCGATGCCGCTGCAATAGCCCAGCTCCAGCATCATTTCCATATCATAGTTGACGCGTTGCTCGAGTCGCTGCAATTCCACCAGTTTATTCAACTCTTTCAGCTGCGCCAGGCGCTGCTGCAGCTCAACCTTGATCAGCTCCAGTGACTCCAGGATTTTCTCCCGAGGTGTCACATAATGGGTTTTTGGATAAACCGTTATGCGCTGAACCCGCTTCAGTATTTCGCCGGTCAAGGGATCAAAATGGCTGAGCTGTTCAACTTCGCGGTCAAACAGCTCAATGCGCACCGCTTCTCGTTCCGAATCGGCTGGATGAATATCGATCACTTCGCCCCGGACTCGATAGGTACCACGCTTCAGCTCAACATCATTCCGCGTATATTGCAGCTCCGCCAGTCGGCGCAGGATCTGGCGCTGATCAATCTGATCACCAGTGACTACATGCAGTAACATCTTCAGATAAGACTCTGGATCACCCAGACCATAAATCGCCGAAACCGAGGCCACCAGTATGGTATCACGCCGTTCAATCAGCGATTTGGTGGCCGATAGTCGCATCTGCTCGATATGCTCATTAATCGAAGCGTCTTTTTCGATAAAGGTATCGGATGCGGCAACATAAGCTTCCGGCTGGTAATAATCGTAATAAGAAACGAAATACTGCACCGAATTATGCGGAAAGAACTCCTTCATTTCCCCGTACAACTGAGCTGCCAGGGTTTTGTTATGTGCCATGATGATAGCCGGACGTTGCAGTTGCTGGATCACATTAGCCATGGTAAAGGTCTTACCGGAACCGGTGACTCCGAGTAAGGTCTGGTGCAACAAACCACTGTTAATACCGTCGATTAATCCGGCAATTGCTGCAGGCTGATCACCCGCAGGTTGATAATCGGTTACAAGCTTAAATGCTTTTGACATACACTCACTCTAGCTAAAAAAAATCTCTGAGGATTCACAGGAAACACTTTACAGAGCATATTCTGTCTGTATTCTAAGCAATAATTTCATCCACAATTTCTCAGGAAAACCGCCGTGTTCAACGATTTATCCAGCCGCGTTAAGGCCATAAAGCCCTCACCTACTCTTGCCGTCACCGCTCTTGCCAGTCAGTTAAAAGCACAGGGGCGTGATGTC
Source organism: Gammaproteobacteria bacterium (assembly GCA_014382695.1). Taxonomy (GTDB): domain Bacteria; phylum Pseudomonadota; class Gammaproteobacteria; genus JACNJF01. Next base: position 5,933 of record JACNJF010000181.1, read on the forward strand.
GTCGGACTGGGCGCCGGTGAACCGGATTTCGATACCCCGGAGCATATCAAACAGGCGGCGATTCAGGCTATACACAAGGGGCAAACCAAGTATACCGCGGTGGATGGTACCAGCGAACTAAAACAGGCCATTATAGACAAGTTTGC
>JACNJF010000145.1 GCA_014382695.1 Gammaproteobacteria bacterium
AAAAATTTTAATTTATTTTTACCAAATCATCATTCGAAAACATGCGTGATTTTTTAGCGCCACCTGAGGCTAAGTCAGACCAGCGGGGAATACTCCCCGCTGGTTATTCTGTTACCAGTTCAACACCACAAAACGGGTATGATCAGCTTTGCCAACCAGTAGCAGGGCGCGTCGTTTACTATCATCCATCATCGACTTGAACTGTTCGGCACTAGCGACCGGTTTACGATTGATCTCATAGATCACCGTTCCTACATCGATACCGGCCAGCTGCGCCAGAGACCCCGGCTCAACGCGGGTAACCACTACGCCTTTAGCTTCCTCGGTATTGAATTGCTGCGCCAGTGCGGCACTGATGGTTTGTACGCTGAGACCAATTTTTTCCGAGGACTCACTCGATGCGGGAGCGGCAGCAACGGCTGCTTCATCCAGTGTGCCGATAGTCGCCTGCAGGACACGCGTGCTACCCTGGCGCAATACTTCGAGCTCGACTTCAGAACCGGGGCGGGTCAGTGAGACGCTATTCCTGAAGCTTGCGCTATCCCTGACCATCTCACCCTGGTAACGGGTAATCAGGTCGCCCTGTTTCAGTCCGGCTCGGGCAGCCGGGGAATCTTCCGATACCTGCGCCACAATAATACCGTTTAGACTATGTACACCAAACGAATCGGCCAGCTCAGGCGTCAGGTTTTGTATGGACACACCCAGATAGCCGCGCGTGACTTCACCGCCGTCGAGTAACTGCTCGGCGATACCTCTGGCCATATTGATGGGGATTGCAAAGCCGACTCCCATATAACCACCGCTGCGACTGAAAATGGCGGTATTAATACCGATCACTTCACCATCCAGATTCACCAGCGGTCCGCCCGAGTTGCCCGGATTGATTGCGGCATCGGTTTGAATGAAATCTTCATAATCATTGATGCCCAGACTGGTTCGACCCTTGGCGCTCACCACGCCCACGGTGAGGGTATGACTGAGACCGAACGGATTCCCTATGGCGACCACCCATTCACCCACTTCGAGGCGGTTGGAGTCGCCCAGCTTGAGCGCCGGTACATCATCTACCTTAATTTCCAGCACGGCGATATCCGATTTTGGATCTGTGCCTTTGACGCGGGCATCAAATTCGCGGCCGTCCTGAAACGTAACCCGAATCCTGCTTGCGCCATCCACCACATGATTGTTAGTAAGGATATACGCCTTATCCGAGAATAAACCACTGTCGAGTGAAAACACAAAACCGGAACCCTGTCCTAGCGAGCGTTGTTGACGTGGACTACGTTGTTGTGGAAACCCGCCAAAACGGTCACCAAAAAATCGTTTGAATAACTCATCGTTGAACGGAGAGCCTTCACCGAATGGTGATGGCCTGCTTTGTTTAATGGTTTCAACCTGAATAAATACGACGGATGGGGATACCTTTTGTGCTACCGCAGAAAAAGCCTTACCGGTTTGTTTAAGGCTTTCTATCCCGCCATTCATGGCGTGAGCATTCACCATGAAAAACAGAAAGACTAACAGTAAAGGTTTAACTACAAATGTGTTCATTGTTGCCTCCAGATAGCTTATTGCATGAAAAATCTACGATCTATAAACAGCAGTTCAAATATTTCAAATTTATTGAGACCTGTTTTTTCTGAAAGTTCCGTTGAAAATTAGTTGATCTCAGAGAGTGTATTTGAGTGCCTGGCACGGGACTAAATGTGCAGCTGAAAGAGGGTAAAGGTGATGTACTGTCTGTTGAGTTTTAAACAGCGGGTTCGTTGTCAGAACTGGCGCTAGAGTGCTTCATACTAAAGTAATCAGCGGTTCAGGTTTGCAGTCAACTGAGTGTGGCAATAGCGTATTTCTGGGGTTGATGAAAGAGTGTTGCTATGAAAAATTAGTTACTTATGAGTTACATTCTACTGAATGATTATTGCTGCCAGTTAAACACTTCGAATACTTTCTCCCACTCTGACTCCGCTTCTGCTTTAAAGCACAGCCTTTTTCTGGTGACGGGGTGATCAAGGCAAAGCCTGTGAGAGCTTAACATCAAACGATGAATGCCATATTGCTCACGGAAGAACTGGTTATGTTTTCCATTTCCATGCGTGGTGTCACCGATTAAGTGATGTGAAATATGTTTGAAATGTTTGCGTATCTGCTGTCTTCTGCCGGTTCGCGGTGAAATGCTGACCAGTGAGTATCGAGCGCTGGAGTAACGGTCAACCGCATAAGGGAGTTCTATTTTTTGTAAACAACGATAGTCGGTAATGGCTTCCTGACTTTTTTTATTGCTATCTTCATCGCTAACAGGGTGGTTGATCTGGCCGCTATCATCGACCCAGCCACGCACTAATGCACGGTACTCTTTTTCAACCAGATGGTGTTCAAATTGCTGTGTAACAATTTGTGCCATTTTCGAACTCATGCCAAAAGCCAATACCCCGGAAGTCGCTCTGTCCAGACGGTGAATCGGGTAGACCCTCTGACCTATTTGATTTCGTAATGTTTGCAGTACAAAAACCGTATCACGAGAGATAGGGCTACGATGCATCAACAGCCCCGCAGGTTTGTGGATGACAATAATATGTTCATCTTGATGCAGAATAGCTAAAGGATTCATAAAGATGTTAATTATCTATCTGACATGCGGATATTGTTGTACCAGGGTTTTACGCCGTAGGGAAACTCCCAAAGCTTGAGCTTTGGGCTTAAGCCCTGAGTGGAAATAGTTAAAACTGATTATGCCTTCTAAATTGCACCTTATCTCCAGATTTGCAATCAACCGCTATCCACCCATTATTTCAGTCGACAGAAGGGAGGTTGCCCCCCAGCATGTTTTCAACCACAGCCGCATTATAGAAAGTTTCAATCGTCTGGATTTTTTCACCATGGACACGAAACCAGACGGCAAGTCGCACATCCCCGATCGGTTCAAAGTTGGTCCGGTAATCGAGGATCGCGAATACGTGCTCCCCATCGGCACTAAGCTGGCGCAGGATCAGGTCTTTCTGGATGGCCATCATACCAAAATGGTAGGTCAGCATGTCATCCGGACTAAGGAAACGCATATTCGGCCCTACATATTGAAACCCCTCAGTAACCAGCAAGGTTTTTGCCTCATCAGTACGCTGGGCCTGGATATCAGCGATGAACTGCGCCACGATGTTTTTTGGTAGCATGAATAAACTCCACTTGTAATAAGATGACTATTTGAATGCCTGGATTCGGGTCGACACCATAAAAAATTACGTGATAATTTTACCGTTTCCGAGTGCATTTTAATGGTTATGACTTTTGATTTAATGCCCATTCACCCGTAATTTATTTATTCCTATGGTGCTCAACAGAAAGTTTTTTTGAACTTAATTTTAGTTTTTCCATAAGGTCGTAATTATGCTGAGGTGCGCCACACTGCAAACAAATATTACAGAAGGGAAGGTTTGGTGCATTAGCTTTAGGTTGTCAACTTCTCCAATAGTATTGCACCCTACGTTTTTCACCGCCTCGTTACTAACTATATCAGCTATTTCATTTAAAATAGTGAGCAAGTTTAACAACGCTCTGAGTAAAGGGGGTGTGGAGTCGGCATTGCAAAGTCATACTCCATATTTCAGGGGGAGCGCGCGCCCGGTTTTAGAAGAGTTATCTGGATCTAAAAAGTAATCAAATGCGAGCCTGGCAAGCAGTAGCATCGGAACAGGTTTCACTGCGCTCAACTTGCCCTCGGTGCTGGGTGTCAGGCGGAATACGGAACAAATTAAAGTGGGCATTAAACTATGAGCAAAAGAGTCCTTCTGTTCACGACTGTACCGCCCTTTTCGCGAATAGAGGACTTGTTCTGCATTAGCCAGGCCTGGATTATGAACAACGTGAGGAAATTACCATCGCTAGTTCCGAAAGTTGTGCCGAGTCAATACTAACACTTCAGTCATGACAGGCGCCTGGGTTGTTACAGACTTTTTCTGCCATCAGCTCGCTTGAGGCAATGCAGTATGGCACTTTTTTATACCTGTCTGGAAGGACACTATCTGGAATACGCATAATGGCGTATTATCGTTGATCCATTACGCTTCGAGGTCCCTATGTCTACACGTACAGAAAAAGATTTTCTCGGCAGTAAAGAAATTCCCATCGATGCCTACTATGGCGTGCATACCGCGCGTGCGCTGGACAACTTCAATGTCACCGGTGTTCAGATCAATCACTTTCCGCGCTTTATTATTGCCATGGCGATGGTTAAGAAAGCGTCCGTGGCTGCCAATCTGGAGTTTAAACTGTTGCCCGAGCATGTCGCCGGCGCAATTGTCGCAGCCTGTGATGAGATAATTGACGGTAAACTGCATGAACATTTTGTGGTTGATCTTATTCAGGGTGGGGCTGGTACTTCAACCAACATGAATGCGAACGAAGTGATTGCGAATCGTGCGCTGGAAATTCTGGGTCATGCAAAGGGCAGTTACAAACAATTGCATCCCAACGATCATGTGAATCTGTCTCAGTCGACCAACGATGTGTATCCAACGGCGTTTCGGGTCGGCCTGTTGTTGAGTCACGCGGGCGTCCTGGAAGCGCTGGAACACCTGATCAGTCGATTTAGAGAGCGCGCAGAGTTGTTTCGAGCGATCTACAAAATCGGTCGTACCCAGTTACAGGATGCGGTCCCGATGACACTGGGGCAGGAATTCCAGGCCTTTGCCGATACGCTGAGTGAAGAGACGCAACGCTTTCGTGATCTGGAGGGTTTGCTATGCGAAGTGGGGTTGGGTGGAACCGCTATTGGTACCGGCATCAATGCTCCTAAAGGCTATTCCGCTGTGGTATGCCGGCACCTCGCAGAAATCAGCGGCTTCCCGGTGACAACCGCCTCCAACCCGATTGAAGCCACATCGGATACCGGTGTTTACCTGACCTGGTCTGGCGTGTTACGCCGTACCGCCACAAAGCTATCCAAGATCTGTAACGATTTACGGTTGCTGGCTTCCGGCCCGCGCGCCGGTCTGGGTGAGATAAGATTGCCGCCAGTGCAGGCCGGCTCGTCCATTATGCCGGGCAAGGTCAATCCGGTGATTCCGGAAATGGTTAATCAGGTGGCTTACCAGGTGATGGGCAATGATCTGAGCGTGATGCTTGCCTGCGAAGGCGGTCAGTTGCAGCTGAATGCGTTCGAACCAGTGATGGTCGCGAACCTGTTTCAATCGATCGATATCATGAAGCGCGCGATGCGTATCCTGGCGGATCGCTGTGTTGCTGGTATCCAGCCGAATATCGAGCATTGCCAGAGAAATCTGGACGCAAGCATCACCCTTATCACCCTGCTCAATCCGCAGCTGGGTTACGAGTTATCCTCCGAGCTGGCGGTAGAGGCACTCGCGTCGAATCGCACGATCCGCGAGCTGGTGCTGGAGCGGAATCTGATGACAAGCGAAGCCTACGATGCTCTGGTAAAAGAATCCGCAGCACTTGATTAAAGCTAAGCACTTTAAGTGTAAGGTTTTAGCCGCTACTCATTGTTGTCATTGCCGAATGTTTTATCGGGAATCCAGTGGCCGAGGTATGCTTTTTTTCTGATAAAAGCATTCACTCAGATACGCTGGAAATATCAAGGCTAACAGATTACTGAAGACGTTAACCTGGAAGTGTCGAATCTGGCGCTTGCTGGATTATCAAATGGCAATATTTATCGAGATAAAAAGTAGGGGGGGTATGTTAAATCTTCAAACTTTACAGCAGCTAGAGTATCTGAAAAAAACTGAACAAGCGTTGCTGATTTTGTTTGGTGGTAGAGATTGTAATGTCTGCCATGCGCTTAAACCAAAGCTCATCGACTTGATAACAGATCGCTACCCAAAGATGAAAATGGTCTATGTGGACTGTCATGTGGTGATTGATGCCTGCTCTCAAAACGGAGTATTGTCTTTACCCACCTTACAGGTATTTTTTTCCGGGAAGCGCTTTATTGAAGAAGTGCGTACCTTTAGTTTAACCAGGGTCGTCAATGAGATTGAACGTCCGTATGCAATGGCTTTCGAAAGTTAACTCGCTCTGGTTTTTCCAG
>JACNJF010000119.1:0-3395 GCA_014382695.1 Gammaproteobacteria bacterium
TAAGTCATTGAATCAAATGGCGCGCTTGGCGGGAGTCGAACCCACGACCTTTGGCTTCGGAGGCCAACACTCTATCCATCTGAGCTACAAGCGCATATTTGAGGTGGCGTAGTCTAGCAGTTTTATTGTGCTGCTGGAAAGCCTGCATGATGACTTTCGGCCAGTCAATGGATGGCGCTTAGTCCGGGTTGGCCTTTTGCAGTAGTTTCCATTCAGAAAACAGTGCGCGCATCGCGTCGTTTTGGATAAATGACAGGTTATACGGGTGCTCGCTGATCAGTCTGGGGTAGGGGCCTGCGGATTCCAGCGTGTCAATCTGCTGGGCTATTTTGCCCCATAACAGCAGAGTGGGTAGCTGAGCGCTGTGCTGCTGGATCTGTTGCAGCAGGCTGGCGACAAAGTCACTCCAGAAACGCGCTTCTATCTGTGGTTTTCGGGCGGGGTGCAGTACCGGGGTGGCATTCAACAGTAGCAATCCGCGCTGTTGCAGTGCGCTGAATAATTCGTCGATGGTTTGAATCAGGCCCTGCTTATCAAGCTGTACGATTGCGCCCTGGGTGACTTTCCCGGCGCTGTCCGGCTGCAGCAGGCCTTCGGCCAGTAACGCGGTTTTCATGATATTTCTGAGCGAGGTGGCGCGATTGACGGCTTTGCTCAGGCCTGCATCCGACCAGATTTCGTCTACGGCGGCATCGTAAAAGGCGATGCCGTTGGCTGACTGGCGGCGTGGGTAGGGCGACTCACCGAACAGGATATAGCGACAGTGGCTTCGATCACGCCGGAATGCGCTGAACAGCTGATGGCTGCCGGGCAGCCATTGCGGGTCGGCGATTAGATCCTGTAAATAGCGGCTATCCACGCTGTGCAGGGCGTTCTGCAGTGGCTGCTGCCATTCGGGGTGGATTGCGGAAGCCTGCAGTAGTTGCTGGATCGGAGTCATGGATTTCCTGCGTGAAGTGATTAAGCTGTGTGGTTTTCAGGCGGCGATTATTTCACAACTTGCTGCAATATGGTCGATACTATTGTAGTCTGATGCGACTTTTAATACGACTCACTGCCCATGTTAGCGATCTCTAAACCGGCCTGCCGAGGCTAAGCATGCAGGCCTTCCGTGCCTCCATCCTCGATTTTATCGATGACCCCGCCAGCGCCCCCGAGCATTGCCTGCGTTACTTTGAGGATGGTCTGCTGCTGATCGATCAGGGTCTGGTCAGTGCCTGTGGCGACTATGCCTCCTTAAAGTCGACACTGGCTGAGGATGTCGAGATAGTGGATTATTCGGGGCGTCTGATCATGCCGGGGTTTATCGATGCGCATCTGCATTATGCGCAAACCGATATCATTGCCAGTCATGGGTCACAATTGCTGGACTGGCTGGAACGCTATACCTTTCCCGAGGAGCGCCGCTTTTCGGATGCCGCACATGCGCAGCAAACGGCGGGGTTTTTTATTCAGGAACTGTTACGCAATGGCACCACCACGGCGCTGGTGTTTGCCACCGTGCATACGCAGTCGGTGGATGCCATCTTTGCTGCCGCCGCCGAGCAGAATATGCGGCTGATTTCGGGCAAGGTGATGATGGATCGGCATGCGCCGGATTTTTTATGCGATACGGCGCAAAGCAGTTACGATGATTCGCTCGCGTTGATCCAGAAATGGCATCACCACCAGCGCCTGCTGTATGCGGTTACCCCGCGCTTTGCGCCGACTTCAAGCCCTGAACAGTTAAGCATGGCGCAGCTATTGCTGAATCAGTTTCCCGATCTGTATCTGCAGTCGCATGTGGCGGAGCATCCGGGTGAGGTGGAATGGGTGAAATCGCTGTTTCCGTGGAGCCGTAGTTATCTGGATGTGTATGATCACTTTGGTCTGCTCGGTGACCGTTCGCTGTATGCGCACTGTATCCATCTGGATGATGCCGATCGACAGCGTCTGGCGGTATCGGGTACTGCAGTGGCGTTCTGCCCGAGCTCGAACCTGTTTCTGGGCAGCGGGCTGTTTGATATGCAGGCTATGCTGCAACAGCCGGTTAACATCACGATCGGTACCGATGTCGGTGCCGGCACCAGTTTCAGTCTGCTTAAAACGCTCAATGATGGGTATAAGGTGTGTCAGCTCGGCGGCTATAATCTGTCGCCCCTGCAGGCGTTTTATCTGCTGACGCTGGGGGCGGCGCGCGCACTTTATCTGGATCGGAAACTGGGTAATTTCGAGCTGGGTAAGGAGGCCGATTTTGTGGTGCTCGATCTGCACAGCACGCCGTTGATGCGTCGACGCATGGCGCATGCGCAGGATCTGGCCGATCAACTGTTTGTGCTGATGCTGCTGGGCGATGAGCGCAATATCGCCGCCACCTATATCATGGGCAACTGCTGTTATCGTGCTGACGCAGCGCCCTGCTGATTTACTATTTTCCGGAGACACTATGCAAAAGACTTATATCACCGCGCAGATGCTGCTGGAGGGTTCCTTCAAGCTCGCGCATCAGGTATTTGAAGATGGCTTCCGCCCCCAGTTTATCGTTGGCATCTGGCGTGGCGGTGCTCCGATCGGGATTGCGGTGCAGGAGTACTTTGAGTATCGCGGTGTCAGCACCGATCATATCTCGGTGCGGACTTCATCCTATTACGGGATCAATAAACAGAAAAGTGATATTCAGGTGCATGGCCTGCATTATCTGATTGAACATGCCAACGCGCAGGATGGTTTGCTGATTGTGGACGATGTGTTTGACTCTGGTCGCAGCGTAGATGCGCTGATCCGTGAAATCCACCAGCAGTCACGCCTGAATGCGCCGGCTGATATCCGCGTGGCCTGTACCTGGTATAAGCCGGCGATGCGTGCGGTTGAGCTGATTCCGGATTACTTCGTGGATCAGAGCGATGAATGGCTGGTGTTTCCGCATGAATTAAAGGGCCTGAGTCGGGAAGAGCTGTTGCAGGGCAAGACCGATCTGAAAAACATCGCGGAGCTGTTTTAAGCCGCCCGTGATACACCTATCTTAAGCGGTATTTTTTTATAATCTGATGCCGCGTAAACTCTGCCTCAGTTTTTTATCTGACTATTCAGGAGATCGTAATGAGTTCGAATAACAATCAAGCAGGTTCACTGGCTATACTGCTGGTGTCGGTACTGGTGGCCCTGGCGGTGATCTATCTGTCGCTGTTTTCGTCGGATGAAGCCGGGCCGATGATGGATCGAGCCGATGTACAGCAGCGTATCCGATCGGTAGTAACGCTGGATAATATCACCCGCAAAGCTGCGCCAGTTGCGCCGGTGATGGCAGAACCTGCAGCTCCCGCCGTCGTTGAAACGGCAGTCGCGGCTAAGTCAGGCGCGGATCTGTATGCAGCATCCTGTCAGGTGTGTCATAGCACCGGTGCGGCGGGTGCGCC
>JACNJF010000119.1:3904-19691 GCA_014382695.1 Gammaproteobacteria bacterium
CGGGTGACACGCTGGCGTACCGACGCGCTGTTCTCCTGATGCTCAATCTTTTGATTGAGCAGTTCATTTTTGTTCAAACGCGGTAGCTCTATCTGGATGTCGATACGATCCAGCAGCGGGGCCGACAGCTTGTTTTTATAACGCGACAATTGTTCATGGCTACAGCTGCAGGCTTCGATCGATTCACAGCCGCCGGGGCAGGGATTCATCGCGGCCACCAGTTGAAACGCTGCCGGGAACGTGGCCTGGCGCGCGGCGCGGGAAATATGGATCAGCCCGGTTTCCAGCGGCTCGCGTAACACTTCGATGGTCTTGCGGTCAAACTCGGTTAGTTCATCCAGAAATAGAATGCCGTTATGTGCCAGTGAAATCTCCCCCGGCTTGGGTTGAGAGCCTCCGCCTACCAGCGCAATCCCGGAAACCGTGTGATGCGGTGAGCGGAACGGGCGCATCTTCCAGTTCACCAGATTGATACTGCCGTTATTACTGATCGAGTGTACGCTCAGGGTTTGCAGGGCTTCATGCTCATCCATTGCCGGTAGCAGGGTGTTGAGGCGTTGAGCCAGCATACTTTTTCCGGTGCCGGGTGGCCCCATCATCAACAGATGGTGATGACCTGCTGCGGCAATTTCGAGCGCTCGCTTGGCCTGCGTCTGACCGATCACTTCCGCCAGATCGAGTGCGTAGCCCTTTGGTTGTTCAGTTTCTGCTGCCTGTGCCGCGGGCAACGCGGCTCCGCCATTAAAGAACTGGCAGACCTGTGCCAGGTTCTGCGCAAGCAGAGCATCCAGTCGCTGAATAAACGAAGCTTCGGCATTATTTGCTGCGGCAAGTATCACCTTGTTGCCCTGCTGCTGGCAGTTGATGAGTGCCGGCACCAGTCCATTCACGCCGCGCAGTTCTCCGCTCAACGCGAGTTCGCCATAGAACTCATAATCCTGCAGCGTGCGCGTATTCAACTGTTTTGATGACGCCAGAATCCCCAGCGCGATGGCCAGGTCATAACGTCCGCCTTCTTTCGGCAGATCGGCCGGGGCCAGGTTAACGATGATTTTGCGGATCGGAAACTCGAAACCGGAATTGATAATCGCGCTGCGCACCCGGTCACGACTTTCGCGTACCGCTGCTTCCGGCAGTCCTACGATGGAAAAGGCCGGCAGGCCATTCGAGATGTGAACTTCAACGCTGACCGCTGGGGCGCTGATGCCTTCTTCTGCGCGCGTGAGTAATTGAGTGAGTGCCAAGGTAATCCCTTACAGTATAAGCAGTGCACAACATACCATTTCCGGGTTTAAAACTGAAACTTTGATCGGTGCGGCTGACAGTATTCAGGCTGAAGCTGGATGATGTACTTAACTGGAAGTGATCTGATGCTGATGCACGATGCATCAGCAGTGTCGATGTTCAATGTGCAGGCTGGGGTCCGATCTGTTGGCTGCTCTGATCGGTATCCAGATGAGAGTGCAGCGTCGTGGATTTACTTCTGCGACAGTTCTGCTACCTTTTTTTCGAGTAGTTCAAGCTTCTGACGGGTACGTGCCAGTACCTTGCTTTGAATATCGAATTCCTCCCTGCTGACGAAATCCATTTTTGTTAACTGTTGCTGTAACAGTTTTTTCAGTTTCTCATCAAAATCGTTTTTGATCTGCTTCAGGCCCGGTGGTAACAGGGATTCTATTTTGTCGGCGAGTTGATTGATGTGCTGTTGTTGCATGTGAGTGTCCTGTTCTGGTGCGGTCAAAATTAATAATGCACTGTTAAGGTGCTAAAGTTCGTTGCTGGTGCAATGGATTGTGCCACTTTTTTTATTGATTGTCTTTAGTGTAATGTAAGTCACTGTAATTTAAGGTTTTAAGCACTGTTGGCTGCTTTATTGCTTTGTATCAGGGGTCAATTTTTATTTATTCAATTAACAGGAGGCATTCCTATGAAGATGGTCACAGCCATTATAAAGCCCTTCAAGCTGGATGACGTGCGTCAGGCGCTGTCAGACATCGGTGTTCAGGGTGTAACAGTATCTGAAGTCAAAGGCTTCGGTCGTCAAAAAGGTCATACCGAGTTGTATCGCGGTGCAGAGTATGTGGTTGATTTTCTGCCCAAGGTCAAGATGGAGCTGGCGATCGATGATGGCTTACTCGATCAGGTCATCGAGGCCATTACCTCCAAGGCTAACACCGGCAAGATTGGTGACGGTAAGATTTTTGTAACTGAAATCGAGCAGGCAATTCGTATCCGTACGGGTGAGTCTGGTCCAGAAGCGTTATAGGAGAGTATGATGGAAGATCAAATTTTTCAATTGCAGTATGCGCTGGATACCTTTTACTTTCTGGTCATGGGTGCTCTGGTTATGTGGATGGCCGCTGGCTTCGCGATGCTCGAAGCCGGTCTGGTACGTGCTAAAAACACCACTGAGATTCTACTTAAGAACGTGGTGCTGTTTGCCATCGCCTGTACCGCTTATATGGTAGTGGGTTACTACATTATGTATGGTGGAGGTCTGTTTCTGGATGGTATCACCGGTGGTGAAACACTGGTTGCCGATGCGCTGGCAAAATCCAAGGAAAACGGTTTTGATGGTGATTCAGTCTACTCATCGGCGTCTGACTTTTTCTTTCAGGTGGTGTTTGTAGCGACTGCAATGTCGATCGTTTCCGGTGCTGTTGCCGAACGTATGAAGCTATGGGCATTCATGGCCTTTGCGGTGGTGATGACCGGTTTTATCTATCCGATGGAAGGTAACTGGACCTGGGGTGGCGGTTCTGTATTCGGCATGTTCAGTCTGGGTGATGACTTCGGCTTCACCGATTTCGCCGGTTCCGGTATCGTGCATATGGCGGGTGCGGCTGCGGCTCTGTCCGGTGTGTTACTGCTCGGTGCTCGTAAAGGCAAATATGGCAAGAATGGACAGGTTAATGCGATTCCAGGTGCCAATCTGCCGCTTGCGACGCTGGGCACGTTCATCCTGTGGATGGGCTGGTTCGGTTTTAATGGTGGTTCGGTATTGAAGTTGGGTGATATTGCCAACTCTAATCTGGTCGCACTGGTGTTCCTGAATACCAATGCGGCAGCCGCAGGTGGTGTTATCGCCGCTCTGATCGTGGCCAAGCTTCTGTTCGGCAAGGCAGATTTAACCATGGCACTGAACGGTGCGCTGGCTGGTCTGGTGGCCATTACTGCAGGGCCTGATACACCCAGTGCGCTGGCAGCAACGCTGATTGGTGCAGCCGGTGGTGCACTGGTTGTGTTCTCTATCATTACTCTGGACAAGCTCAAGATCGATGATCCTGTCGGTGCGATTTCGGTACATGGTGTGGTCGGATTCTGGGGCCTGATGGCGGTACCTTTAACCAACAGTGGCACTACGTTCGTGGGTCAGCTGGTGGGTGCGGCGACCATCTTCGTCTGGGTCTTTGGTGCCAGCTTTGTAACCTGGTTCGTGATCAAGATGATCATGGGCATTCGCGTCAGCGAAGAAGAGGAATACGAAGGTGTGGATATTGCTGAGTGCGGAATGGAAGCTTATCCGGAGTTTACCGGCAGCAAGTAAGCTTAAGTAATCAAGCTTTAACGTAGAACGGGCGCCCGGTGCGCCCGTTTTGCTGTTTGCACCTTCCCTTTCAAGGGGGAGATTTTATTGCGAATAGCTGGAGCTGCAGAGAATGACTTTATTGATTGACTCTGTAATAACCAGATCGCCCCCTGCTGTATTTGATGAAAGCTCACGATTAATTTTAAACCGTTATAGATATCCTTAATTCGCCATAAAATAATGTAATAACGCTGGCTGATCCCATAAAATATTTTATCTAACTCTGTGTAATCAACTTATGCTATTAATGGCTTGAACGAGGCCGTTTTTCCAATACCGGATGCCCGATAATAATAATAGCAGGGTAACTAAAATGCGATATCCAGATTATTTATATAGTAGTGCTGACCCATTTGTTCAGTCCAGACCTGTGACGCTGTGGCTGATGCTGTTTGTCTTTCTCTTCTCCAGTAACGTCCTCAACGCTGAGGTGTTACAGGATACGCCCAGTTTTAGCGCGACGAACCAGAGTCTGAACGGGCCCGGTAGCAGTGTAATCCAGCTTTCGTTTAAGAAAGACTTAATCGATCTGAATGGTATCGGTCAGCTTGGTGGTATTCTTGATGCAAAAATAGATAACACGGTGGCGACCCGACAGGGTGACCTGCAGTTGTTGTGTGCCGCAGGTAGTTTCTTCGATGTGGCATCTGGCGGCTGTTTCGAGTGTCCCGCCGGTTATACCCACAACCCGCTATTACCAGCAACGGATAGTAATGTGTGTACCCGGCTCAGCAATCAAACGACGGCTTTATTAAAGGGGGCACCGCAATTTCTATGCCCTGCCGGTGAGTTCCCGGATCTGTTGAGCGGAAAGTGTTATAGCTGTCCGGCCGGTTACTCACATGATTTTACCCTGCCTGCCGATGTCAGCGGGGTGTGTTTTAATCGGTTAACGGCCAGCATGGATTTACAAACAACCATTGGCTGTGATGCTGGAGAATTTGATGGCCTGAATGGGCGTTGTCTAAGCTGTCCTGCAGGTTATCAGAAAGATTTAATCGGTAATGGTTGTCATAATGATACCAAAAAAAGCATGGGCTTTCAGCGCACTCTCGGCTGTGATGCCGGTGAGTTTGATGGGCTGGACGGTAATTGTTATACCTGTCCGGCAGGGTATAACAATGTGCTCGGAAGCTGCGAAAAAATCAGCAGTAGCAGCATGACCAAACAGCGCGATATCAACCCGAGCTGTAGCGGTGGATTCGCCGATGGCCTGAGTGGAAACTGTTATAGCTGTGATGGCTATACCCGTACTGCAGCGGCGGTTACAGCGGGCGATGCCTGTGAGCTGTTTTCTTATTTAGCTAAGACAAAGGTAGGTTCAAGAGCCTGCAATACCTTTACCCGTATCTGTATCCTGGATAGTGACTGGACTTATAGCGGTGTTACCTCGGGTGGCAATTTTGGTGCTTTTGAAGGTAATGACTATTATGTTTGCCCGGCGGGTTATAGCAAAAATGGCCTGCTGTCCGCGCTCGATAGTCAATCATGCTTTTTACGCGCTACTAAAAGTGCGCGTTTTATTGGGCTGCAGACCTGTCCGGCCGGCGAGTTAATCTCCGGCAGTGCCTGCTATGACTGTCCTGCCGGCTACAACCATGACATCACTGTCCCCTTTAATAATAATGGTATCTGCAAAACACCACTGCAAACCGCGAGCAGAATCTTTGCCGGCACTTTCGGTAAATGCGATATCGGAGAGCTGGCTGCAAATAATGCCTGTTATGAATGTCCGGCAGGTTTCCAGCACGACACTCTGGTCAGTTTTAATAATGTGGGTATCTGTACGCAGACCCTGACGGCAACGGCACTGGATGCCGGGGTGTTCAGAACCTGTAGTGCGGGCGAACTGGCGGCGAACGGTGGTTGTTATCAGTGTCCGGCCGGTTTTTCCCATGATCTCACTGTCGCGTTTAACAATACTGGCATCTGTGTAAACCGGCTCAACACGGTTGCAAGCCTCGGTGCTGATATCGGATTCCTGTGCCCTGCCGGTGAGTTTATCGATCTGGCTACGCAAAGCTGTTATGCCTGTCCCGCCGGTCAGTTGCAGGACCCGTTAAAAGGGGCCGGTGTAATCGGGGTCTGTTATAACGTTGACCAGTCACTTCCCGGCGCGACCGGTCAGCCCCAGCTGTTATGCCCATTGGGTCAGTTTGCCGATATTATTACCGCTGCCTGTTATACCTGTCCCGTTGATTATCTGTGGAACCCGTTGGTACCGATCAGTCAGAATGGCGTGTGCTTTAATCTGCAGGTGGCTCAGGGCCTACTGAACCCGGATTTTCAGGCTGGAATCCAGGCCGATTATGATTTCGCGCTGCGCTGGGGGGTTTCCGGTGGGGTTAAGCTGGATGCGGGTTCGGTGAATATTGATTACCAGCCGGATGTCGAGTTCGAATACAGACAGGATCTGGCGTATCAGGGTGAGGGTGAAATGTTTGTACTCGGAACAGTACAGAAACCGACTACCAGCAGTTTACGGATGAGTACCACGGTACCCGGCATTGAAGTTTTTCTGGATACTCATATCGATGCCAGAGCCTCGTTGATCGCCGATATTGCCTTTCCCGGTATATCGGAGCTGGGCGCTTTCAAACAGGAGCGTTACCAGCTGGATCTGGTGAATATCAATACCAATGGTGAAGTCAAACCGAACCCTGACTTTCCTCTGCTCAGCGCACAGTTAAATTTTGATGCCATGAGTCTGGATGTGCTGGGTCTGAATATTTTTTCATCACGACCCGGTGTGTATAACTTTCAGAAAACGGTCTCGTTAATCGGTGCATCGGATGTGCCTAAGAATCCGGCTGACCCGAATGCCATCGTGCCACCGGTTGAGCTTTCCTATGTGTTAGCGGAATTCACCCTGAGCCTGCCGGATACCTCAACCCCCGTTGACGATAGCTGCCTGTCCAGCGTGCAGTGTCTGCTGGAAGTGAACGGGGTATTTGTCAATCCTCCGACCGGTTATTTTGGCGATCATGCGAGTCAGTCTGTGATCGGTAGCGGTGCAGCCGATACCAGTATTCATAACATGCTGAAAAGCGGAACTCGTACCGGACTCGCTCAGGGTCTGGTGAATAATAGTGGCCTGAAAATATCCGATGCGCTGAAAGTTGAGATTGATATCGATGGCCTGACATCGCTTGTGACCGGGGTGCCTTTAGGTTTGAACTGGGCGGTTAAGCTCAATCTGTCGGGGCAAGAAAGCGGGGCTAGCGGAACCGAAACGGCAGCCACCAGGAATCCTCTGATTATTGATTTCTTCAATATTACCGGGAACCTGATTGATCTGGATGCGGCTGCATTCCTGGGCATAGATGCGTCCTTTACGTTTAAGCCCAACCTGCTGGTGGTCTATGATTTCGGGCGTTCGTTACAGGTTCAGCTGGAAGGTGGGGTGCTGACACCGATGACCACGGTCGAGCTTCCACTGGGACAACAGTTGCGTTTTATACATCCCGGCGGCCGGCTCAATATTGGCACCCGTTATACGCTCAAAAATAATGAATTTATCAACGATAGTGACCTGATGCTGACGCCGGTGATCGAGGGTGAGATTCTTAGCGGGCAGTGGAATTTCATCGGCAAGCCACAGGATTTCCCCGACCAGTTTGCGGCGTATAGCGCTTCGCTGGATATTTTAAAGGCCCCGGTCAAGGTGCTGGATCTTAACCTGTTTGATAATAGCGACAGGGCGATATTCAGTTTAAGCGGGTTTAGCGATGTGGTGGGCCCCACTCTTTTTATCCAGGGTACGGCGCTGACGGATTCGGATAGCGACGGGATGCCGGATGCGTATGAGATCCTGTATGGGCTGGATCCTTTCAATCCGGCCGATGCGGCGCTAACCGCGGATTTGGATAAGGATGGCATCTCCAATATCGATGAATATCTGGCCGGTAGTAATCCGGCGAAAGATGAACTGCCCCCACAACTGAGCGTGCCAGTCGATATTCAGATTGGCGCTATTGGCCGCCTGACGCCGGTGAACTTAGGGCTGGCGACGGCAACGGATAATGTGGATGGAGCCGTCATTCCGCAGGCCAGTAATCTGGGGCCATTTGCATCGGGACGCCATTTCATCGTGTGGACCGCGACCGATGCCGCCGGTAATTCGACCCAGGCGTTGCAGCGACTGGACGTATTACCGCTGGCCAATCTGACCCCTTCATCGGTGACGGCTGAGGGTGAGCAGCTGAGCGTTACGGTGACATTGAGTGGACTCGCGCCGGCTTATCCGGTGATTATTCCCTATGAAGTCAGTGGCACTTCAGGCAATCCGGCCGATCATGACGCCGCTTCCGGTGAGCTTGTGATTGAGGCTGGAACGACGGCCAGTTTCAGGGTGAATATCGTTAAGGATGACATCAGTGAAACGACGGAGACGCTGATCATTACCATGGGGACACCTGTTAACGCGGTAAAAGGGGGTGCGAGCGTACGCAATATCGATATCGTCGAAAACAATGTTGCGCCGGTGATCCGTCTGCTTGCCAGGCAGGGCGGGGTAGTGACCCAGACGGGTGCTGCCGATGCGGGGATTATCGTGGTAACGGCAACCGTGACCGACGTTAATAGTGCGGATACCCATAGCTATGACTGGTCGGCCAGTGCTAATTCGCTGACCGATATTGATACGCTTGCGGGCAGTTTCAGCTTTAATCCGGCTGGACTCCCACCCGGGATTTACATCCTGCGCCTGGCGGTGATTGACAGTGGCAATCCGGCCGAGCAGACGCTGGCATCGATTCCACTTCGGCTATTAGCGACAGCACCTGTGCTGTCAACCACGGCGGATAGTGATAACGATGGTATCGCGGATGCGGATGAAGGTCTGGGTGATGCGGATGATGACGGTATTCCAGATTATCGGGATAACCTGAATGAAGAGAATCTGGCGCTGGTAACGGAAGGTGAGAACGGCAAAGTGGTTGAGTCTGAAACCGGTACCAAAATTCAGCTGGGTAAGGTCGGGCTGGCGCTGGGTAAGGCTGCACTGGGTATTTCTGAAACGGATCTTGTGAATGCCGGCGGCAGTCGCGATATCGGCTTCAGTTTTAACTCCAGACTGTTTGATTTTAAACTCAGGGGCAAGTTGCCAGGTGCGAGTTATCGCATTGTGTTTCCGTTGCCTGCGGCGATACCGGCAAATGCCCGCTATCGTAAATACTTTGAAAATTTTGGCTGGCAAAACTATGTGATTAATGCCGAAAACGGACTGGCTTCGGCGCGATCTAATAATGGCAGCTGTCCCGCTGTTGGTGCAGCTGCGTATACGGCTGGTCTTAACCCGGGCGATGACTGTCTGATGCTGTTGATTCAGGATGGCGGAGCAAACGATGCGGATGGACTGGCTGACGGCAGTGTGTCTGATCCAGGTGGAATTGCCACCGCAGAAAATAGCGCAACGCCCGCCACGACCCCAACAGCGGGTAGCTCCACTTCTGCAGGAGGTGGTGGTGGGTTTCCACTACTGGCCCTGTTTGTACTCATTGGGCTAGTGGGTTTTAGTGCGCTGGCTAAAGGTGGAGATAGCACGACCGGGTGAGAGGTTTCAACTGTGCCGGGTTACGTCCAGTCATCGATTGAGCCGCGGATATATTTCAACCGGTCAGGGGCATGGTTAAATATTAGCAAAGGCTGATGATGTTATATGGTGCGGATTTTGCTATGCTTTGGCAAATTTTTTGCGGAGAAGTAAATGCGCATCATCACCTCATTCATCGGTTTTGTGCTGGCCATCAGTATTACCATCTTTATATTTGCCCCAGAACGGCTGCCGGCAGGCTATGGCTTTGAGCCGGTGCCGATCGAACTGACTGTAGAAAACTCTCTGGCCGGTGAGTTGGTGGAAAGAATGACCGGTAAGAGTGGGCGCAATCTGATTCTGAAGAATATTTCAGACTCTGCGATCAATAATCTGACCGTCACTTTGCGAAGTCCAGACCGGCAGATCAAGCACCAATATATCGCCGAAAAGGTACCGGCAGCGAATGAGTTGACTCTGGGCTGGACCAAAAACTGGTCGATCGAGTCGGGCGATGAACTGGAAGTGATGGCTTCCGCGTACTATCCGGTGGTGTGGGCATTATGAGTAAACCTTTAACCTGTTTTATCTATCGCAGTGAGCGTAAGGCCGATACCTATCTGTATGTGCTGGAAAAAGATGACTTTAGTCTGGTGCCGGACAGTTTAATGCTGGTATTCGGTGAACCTGAGTTCAGCTTCGAGTTTGAATTAACCCCCACACGTTCTCTCGCCAAGGAAGATCCGGCGCTGGTCTATAGTAATCTGAAAAAGCAGGGTTTCCATCTGCAACTGGCAGACGACCTGCTGATCGAACAGCGACTGGCGTTAAAAGGAGTTAACTGAACGGAAAAAGCCCTTTTTAAGCCTGCGGCTAAGCCGACAGGCTGTCAATTTTTGCTGCGTTTTTGAATAACGCCGGCATCTTCATCGCGGCGGCGAGATATTCAAACAATCTCCGATTAACTCAGATATAATCGCGGCCATTTTTATTTAGCAGTCAGCCACTCCCTGGCGCCCGGAAAATTTATGACCAAAAAATTACGTAACATTGCAATTATCGCCCACGTTGACCATGGTAAAACCACCCTGGTTGATAAATTGCTGGAACAGTCAGGCACTTTTGATGCGCGCGCACAACTCGGCGAACGTATGATGGACAGCAACGAACTGGAACAGGAGCGGGGTATCACCATTCTGTCCAAGAATACGGCGATCAAGTGGAATGACTACCGTATCAACATTGTAGACACACCGGGACACGCTGATTTCGGCGGTGAAGTTGAGCGCGTCATGTCGATGGTTGACAGCGTGCTACTGCTGGTTGACGCGGTTGATGGTCCGATGCCGCAAACCCGCTTTGTGACCCAGAAAGCGCTGGCACAGGGCCTCAAACCGATCGTGGTCATCAATAAGGTTGACCGTCCAAGCAGTCGCCCGGACTGGGTAGTGGATCAGACCTTTGATCTGTTTGACCGCCTCGGTGCTACCGATGAGCAGATGGATTTCCAGGTGGTCTATGCGTCCGCGCTGGAAGGCTATGCTTCACTCGATCATGAGAAGCCCGGCACCGATATGACTGCACTGTTTCAAACCATCATTGATAAGGTTCCGGCTCCGGAAGTCGATATCGATGGGCCATTTCAGATGCAGGTGAGTTCACTCGATTACAACAGTTATGTCGGTGTTATCGGAATTGGACGGATCAAGCGCGGCAAGGTGAAGACCAATGCCTCGCTCACGCTGATCAACGAAGAAGGCGAAAAGCGTAAGGTGAAGATTTTGCAGGTACTGGGTTTTCATGGTCTAGAAAGAATCGAAGTGCCGGAAGCTGAGGCGGGTGACATCATCGCCTTTACCGGTGTGCAGGGCCTGCAGATATCCGACACCCTGTGTGATCCGGATCATGTCGAAGCACTGCCGCCACTGACCGTCGATGAACCGACCGTGACCATGAACTTTCTGGTGAATACCTCGGCGTTTGCCGGTAAGGATGGCAAGTTCGTGACTTCGCGTCAGATTTACGAGCGTCTGCAGAAAGAGCTGGAGCATAACGTCGCGTTACGTGTTGAACAGACCGCCGATTCGGATTGTTTCAAGGTCTCCGGTCGCGGTGAACTGCATCTGGCGATTCTGATTGAAACCATGCGCCGTGAAGGCTTTGAGCTGGGCGTTTCGCGTCCGGTAGTTATCTTCAAGGATATTGACGGGGTGAAATGTGAGCCCTTTGAGTCGGTCACTATCGACGTCGAAGAGCAGCATCAGGGTAGCATCATGGAAACCTTTGGTAACCGTGGTGGCGAGATCATCAACATGGTGCCGGATGGACAGGGCCGTATTCGTATCGATTTCAAGATCCCTGCCAAAGGTCTGATCGGTTATCGTAATGAGTTCCTCACCACGACTCAGGGCACCGGTCTGATGTACAGCATTTTTGACAGCTATGGACCGGTTAAACCGGTTCAGTCCACCGGTCGTATCAACGGCGCACTGATTTCTAACGGGCAGGGTAAGGCGCTCGGCTATGCTCTGTTTAACCTGCAGGAGCGTGGACGTTTGATGCTTGGTCATGGTGAAGAAGTGTATGAAGGCATGGTCATCGGTATCCATAATCGTGCCAATGATCTGACGGTTAATCCGCTAAAAGCCAAGCAGCTGACCAATATTCGTGCTGCCGGAACGGATGAAAACCTGATTCTGGTAAAACCGATCCGGATGACGCTGGAACAGGCCATCGAATTTATCGATGATGATGAGCTGGTTGAAGTCACGCCGAAGTCGATTCGGGTCCGAAAGAAGTTCCTTACTGAAAGTGATCGTAAAAGAGCATCGCGTTCGGCCTGAGCCGAAATCGCTCCATAAAGATCTGGCTGCTCCCATCTACACCCCTGGTGTGGATGGGTGGCAGTGCTTTCTCTGATTGCTGAAGTTGATGTTTTATTGTATTAACCGGTGCTTTTGTAGTATTTTCGCTGTTCTCACACGATGTGCCAGAGTGCTTTAAATGCCGGATTTTACAGACCTTCCTGTCATTCTTTTATTAACCGTAACTCCCTTCACCAAAAAATCTTTTGAGAAGCTGTTAAACGGACGCTTCCGGCTTGAGCATGTGGAAACCGCTGAACAGGCCTGGAGCTTTTTACTCGGTAATCCGACGGTGTCAGCGCTGGTCTGCGAGCTGGATGCCGCCACCGATGAAACGGCCATTTTGGAGCGTATTCGCAACGCCGAAGACAAGCTGCTGACGCGCCTGCCGGTGATGCTGCTGGTGGGTGAAAAAAATGATCAGGCGGCGCTGGAACAGGCTTTTGCGGAAGGTGCCACAGATTTTATCTATATGCCGTTCTCCAGCGATGAGTTAGTCACCCGCGTACAATTGCTAACCCGCCAATACAGTCAACTGAGCGATTCCTCCAGCTTTGAGCTGGCCAGTCAAAATTCGCCGGTCGATTTGCTGAACACCCAGATGCAGGAAAAGTATTTTAATAGTCAGTTGGCTAAAGAGCTGTCTTTTTCGGTGCGCCATCTGTCTTATCTGAGTGCTTGCCTGATCAATATCGATAATGCTGCCAGGATTGAGCAGGAGCACGGGAAATCCATTATGCGCGCGGTATTACGCGCGGTCGTCAAATTGCTGGAACAGGTGTTACGACGTGAAGACGTGTTCGCCTATTTCGGTGAACAAACCTTTGCGGTGATGTATCCGATGACCAATGCGCTCGGCGCTCATACCGCAACGCAGCGTCTGGTCGATAAAATTCAGGCCACCCGCATGAAGCATGAGGGGCTCGAAATTAGTGTATCCCTGAGTGTCGGTTTTTACTCGACCCTGCCTTCCGAAACGCTCTCGGTGGAACAGATTATGTCGGTGCTGGAACAGCGCCTGGATAAAGCGCAGCAACAGGGTGGTGGGGCTATCGTGAGTGGCCGCACGGATCAGGAAAAGCTGGAGATATCGATGGAACAGGCTTTGAATATGATTAAATTTAATCGCGCTGACGAGCTGCTGGGGCAGATTCCGCAGCTGTCCGAGCGCCTGTTTCCGTTACTGGATTTTATCCAGAAAAATAACCAGCTGGAATACAGCAAAATTCTCGATCAGATCGACGATGAGGATTAATGACTAAATGGCTGCAAACGCTGTTTTCACGGCGTGGCTTGAAACTGCTGCTGGTCTACGGGCTAATCTTTGTTGGTTCTGGTTTTCTGGGTAATCTGTGGATGACGCGTGACCAGATCAGTGGGGTGCTTCCACAGATTACGAGCGTGGATCTGTCCGGTACAGTGGTCCGGCTGGGATATGGTTCCGCGCCTGGCGAAGCGATCGTGCTAGCAGATGCAAATCTGGAAAAGCCGCTACTGGTATACTTTTTTGCCGAATGGTGTCCGATCTGTAAGCTCCAGAATGGTGCTATTTCGGATCTGCAGCCGGATTATTCGGTGCTAGGCATTGCTATGCAGTCGGGTAACGATGCCAGTGTGAAACAATATATGGCTGATCAGGATATTGGCTTTCGAGTGATTAACGATGAAACCGGGCAGATCAGTCGTCTGTTCCATGTGAACGGTGTTCCTGCCGCTTTCATCGTGAATCAAAATGGCCTTATTCAGTACAGTACCAGAGGTTATGCAAGCGAGTTGGGTTTGCGTAGTCGTTTGTGGCTGTCCGACCAAAGTTGATCAGCGTTATGAAACTTCCAGATAAATACCCGGTACTAAAAGTTGTCGCCATGGTGGCTGACTCGAATCCAAACCGCACCATGTTCGGCGGCTGGCTGATGGGCCAGGTCGATATTGCCGGGAGTATCCCGGCGTTCAATCGGGCACGCGGTGGCGTGGTCACTGCTGCGGTAAAATCGATGAACTTTCTGGCGCCTCTGTATATCGGTGATCTGGTCACATTTTATGCGGAGATTGTCGAGCAGGGACGCAGTTCGATGACGATCGATGTGGATGTCTGGATAGAGCGTAACTGCCATGATCCGGTCACTCTAAAGGTCGCCAACGCGCGTCTGATCTATGTCGCGGTGGATGACAACGGCAAGGTTCGTTCTCTGCCCTGAGGCCCTGTTCATGCCGGCAACCGGCGTGGGTTTTAAACTGTGTGATATACGCCTTCCCTGTCTGACATCACGGAGCGGCATCGTGCCCAATATTTAGTCGATCAGTACGCAGCTGCGGCGTCCCTGAAACTGAACTAAAAGTTGCCTATTGAAACTAATTGAAATATAACAGTGCTTATATCACCAATTAGGAGGCCATCTGTATGAACATCCTGATATTTTTCCTGGGTTTATTCGCACTTTTTATTGCGATGACCCGAATTTCCCTGCCGTTTCGCCAGTGGGCGATGATCTGCGCCGCAGCGCTGGCTGTGTTTACCTTTCTTGGTGGTTTCAGCCTCGCGTGGGGGCTGCTGGTATGGATCCTGTTTGTGGTCCCGTCCGTATTGCTCGGGGTGACACAGCTCCGGCGCAAACTGATTTCTACCCCGCTGCTTGAGCGCATTAAAAAAGTATTACCACCGATGTCGCAAACCGAAAGAGATGCGATCGAGTCCGGTTCGGTCTGGTGGGAATCGGAACTGTTTCGCGGTAATCCGGACTGGAACAAATTACTCAACTATAAAAAGCCGCAATTGACGGATCAGGAGCAGGCCTTCCTGGACGGGCCGGTGAATCAACTGTGTGCGATGATCGATGACTGGGATATCACCCATAATCGTAAGGATCTGCCGCCCGAAATCTGGCAGTTTATGAAGCAGCATCGTTTTTTCGGCATGATCATTCCGCAGCAATATGGTGGACTCGAATTTTCGGCTCTGGCGCATTCGGAAGTAGTGATGCGGGTTTCGGCACGCAGTATTTCAGCCGGGGTGACCGTGATGGTACCCAACTCGCTGGGGCCGGCAGAACTACTGCTGCATTATGGCACCAAACAACAGAAAGATTTTTACCTGCCGCGTCTGGTGGATGGACGTGAAATCCCCTGTTTTGCGCTGACCGGACCGGATGCCGGTTCCGATGCCGGCTCGATACCGGATAGCGGAATAGTGTGTGAGTCTGAGTTCGAGGGCAAAAAGGTACTCGGTCTACGTCTCAACTGGGATAAGCGTTACATCACCCTGGGACCGGTATCGACGGTGCTGGGGCTGGCGTTCAAGGTGTACGATCCGGATCACCTGCTGGGGGAAAGCGAAGCGCTTGGTATCACCTGTGCGCTGATCCCATCGAATACGCCCGGGGTTGAGATTGGCAGCCGTCATTTTCCGCTGAATGCGGCGTTCCAGAATGGGCCGAATCGTGGACACGATGTATTTATCCCGCTCGATTACATCATTGGCGGACAGAAAATGATCGGCAAGGGCTGGCGCATGCTGGTTGAATCGCTTTCAGCAGGGCGCGGCATTTCACTGCCAGCGGTGGGCGCGGGAGCCGGCAAGATGGCGGCACGAACCACCGGTGCCTATGCACGTATCCGCAAGCAGTTCAAAACCCCGATCGGACGCTTCGAAGGCGTCGAAGAGGTGCTCGCCCGCATCGGTGGACTGTGTTACTTCATGGATGCCGGTCGTCTGCTGACGCTGTCCGCGCTCGACAGTGGCGAAAAGCCATCGGTGATTACCGCTATCCTGAAATACCACAATACCGAAAAGATGCGTCAGGT
>JACNJF010000119.1:20410-25139 GCA_014382695.1 Gammaproteobacteria bacterium
GGCTTAAGTCTGCGTCAGCCCAACGATTCGCTGGGACAGCGCGTGGCTTCGTTGTTACTCAAGCCGGGAGAAGCACGTGACCGTTTGACCAGAGGATTATTCATCAGTGAGGACGCGAATGATATTACCGGTAAGCTGGAACATGCCCTGCAAAAGGTGCTGCTGGCCGATCCCATTGAAAAGCGCCTGAGAGCCGGACAATATAGTCAGGCCGATCTGGAAAGCTTTGAAGACTGGCTGGAAGGGCTGGTTTCCGGTCATGTGATCAGTGCGCAGGAGGCTGAACTGTTGCGCCAGAGTAAGGCGGCTACGCAGGCGGTAATCATGGTAGATGAATTTAAGGCCGGTGAACTGGAGTCGACCACGATGGCCCCCGACCCGCTGAGCTGAATGGCAGGCTGATCTGAGGTGCATGGTTATTTCTGAATAAAAGAGTTATGATTTCGAACATAAAAATCATAAAACAGAGGATGATATGGAAAAACCATGGTTAAAATCATATCCTTCCGGCATCGCGCATGAGATCGATATCAATGAGTTTCAGTCGGTCGCAGATATCTTCGATCAGGCAGTAAAGAAGTATGCCGAACTGCCGTCCTTCAGTAATATGGGGACGACCCTTAGCTATGCCGACATGGAAGGTCTAACGCGGGATCTGGCGGCTTATCTGCAATCTATACCCGGCATGCAGAAAGGCGATCGGGTCGCCATCATGATGCCCAATCTGCTGCAGAATCCGATCGCTATTTTCGCCGTGCTAAGAGCCGGGTTTACCGTCGTCAATACCAATCCCCTTTACACCCCAAGAGAGTTGCGTCATCAGCTTAAGGATTCGGGGGCGAAGGTCATTCTGGTGGTGGATAATTTCTGTGCAACCCTGCAGCAGGTTCTGCCAGATACCGATATTCAACAGGTTATTACCACCCAACTGGGCGATTTGCTGAGATTCCCCAAATCGCTGATTGTGAATCTGGTGGTGAAATATGTGCGAAAAATGGTGCCGGATTATGCTATCCCCGGTCGCATCACCTTCAAACAGGCGTTGTCGCTGGGTGCACAACTGCCGTTCACCCATCAGGATTTACAGCATGAGGATATCGCTTTTTTGCAGTACACCGGCGGTACCACGGGGCTTGCCAAAGGTGCGGTACTGACGCATAAAAATATGGTCGCCAATATGCAACAGGCCTCCGAATGGATAAAGGATGAAGTGGTTGAGCGTGAAGAGATCATCATTACCGCGTTACCGCTGTATCATATCTTTTCGCTCACCGCGAACTGTCTGACCTTTATGAAAGCAGGTGCGCTGAACTATCTGATCACCAATCCGCGCGACATGAAGGGATTCATTAAAGAGTTATCGAGTGTGGAGTTTACCGCCATTACCGGCGTGAATACCCTGTTTAACGGGTTGATGAATACGGAGGGTTTTAAACAACTCAACTTTTCCAGTCTGAAGCTAACGCTGGGCGGCGGCATGGCTGTGCAGGAAGCGGTTGCTGAGCGTTGGCAGCGTATTACCGGCTGTCCACTGCTGGAAGCCTACGGTCTGACCGAAACCTCGCCAGCGGTGTGCATCAATCCACTGGATCTGGAGGAATATAACCACAGTATCGGCTTGCCGGTACCCTCCACTGAAGTATCGATCCGTAGCGAAGACGGAGAGTTTCTGCCAGTCGGGAAAAGTGGTGAGCTTTGTGTACGCGGGCCTCAGGTGATGCGGGGTTACTGGAATAAACCGGAAGAAACCGCGTTTGTGCTCGATGAAAAGGGCTGGTTGAAGACGGGAGACATCGCGATCATGGATGAAAAGGGTTTCTTTCGCATCGTAGACCGCAAGAAAGATATGATCCTGGTGTCAGGCTTTAATGTATTTCCGAATGAAGTGGAGTCGGTCATCGCTTCCTGTCCGGGAGTACTTGAGGTGGGTGTGATCGGTGTTGACGATGATAGCAGCGGCGAAATCGTAAAAGCCGTGATCGTCAAGAGTGATCCTACGCTTACCGAAAAAGATGTGATCGATCACTGCCGCAAGAGCCTGACCAACTATAAGGTGCCACGTCTTATTGAGTTTCGTAAGGAGCTACCTAAATCGAATGTAGGTAAGATACTGCGCAGGGAACTTAGAGATAAAAAAACCGTTGAAGGGTGAGGCTGCTCTCTCGCTGCCGAATCGCGGCGAGAGAGTAAAGTCAAAGCTGGAGCACTATTTAACCTTATAACCCGCCTTAATGACGGCTTGTTTAAGTCGCTCGTTATCCAGTTTTTCACCGTCAATCTTAACCTTGCCAGAACCGAGATCGGGCGTTGCCTGGGTTACGCCGTCAACCGCTTCCAGAGATTTTTTAACATTCGCTACGCAATGCTGACAGCTCATGCCTTCTACATCTAATGTGATACCCATCGTATTCTCCTGATTGTTTGACCGCGACTGTGGCTCAGGCCGGCGCCGGCTGGATTGAAAAAAATCTGCAATGACTGGTTATTTAAGAATCCACTTACCATGACTTTGCTGCCAGATTTTGGCCTTGTCGGGGGAGTTAAAATCATCCCCGTCGATGCGGCCGTTGTACATGATGGTGTCACCAAAATAGGTCCACATATAACCACGATCGGTATCCATAATCAGGTAGTTTTTGCCGTTCCAGTAAGCCTGATAACGGCCTGCATCAGCGCTGGTGAAGGTGCTGATCATGAGTAATGCCGGCAGTGCCAGGCATAATAGTTTTTTCATCTTCATGGTGTTCTCCTTGTGTTGAATAGTGCGCTATAAAAATAATCTGTCGCAGGATTATAGGATTAATTCAGCAACTCACAAAAACTAGTTGTGACCACTGATTTTGGCATGTAGTGGTTTGGTGCGTTCATACGTTGCTTTCTGTTCTGCACTCGCCGCTGTCTGGTGCTGGTCTTTCCATTGCTCTATGCTCATACCGTAGATAATACTCTGAGCCGCCGCGTAATCCATCTCCAGACCCTGGTTATTAGCTTCTGCCAGATACCATTTTGACAGGCAGTTACGGCAGAATCCGGCCAGATTCATCAGGTCGATATTCTGCACATCCGTTCTTTCCTGCAGGTGTTTCACCAGACCACGAAAAGCAGCCGCTTCAATTTCAATCTGTTGTTGTTTTGTCATGCTAAACTCGCTCGTTATGAATCAGCACATTAACATAAAACAGCCTGTCGAATCAGTGGAAAATCAGCGCTATGTCGATGCGTTTAATGCATTGAATGTCGCTTTGGGGGTGAGCCGTCAGCGTCTGCTGCTCTGTCTGCAGGGGGAGCGCGGCTGGTGCCTGTCTCAACTCGGCGCGTTATCGATGTTTGATAATCAGTTGGTACTCTCTAATGCGTCCGATCTACATCGGGCGATTGCCTTCAGCAAGGCAGAAAACCTGCTCGGGAAGGAAACGGACTGCGTGGTGTACGACGCTTTTGGCGGGATGCAACTGGATGTGCTGTGCATGGCTGCCGGGTTGATCAGGGCAGGTGGGGTCTTGATCCTGATGACGCCAGCCGACCCGTTACAGATGGACGACCGCTATGGGCAGTGGCAGGACGGCGCACAGGCTTCGAACTATTTTTTGCAGTATTTTTTTGCGCAGCTGGAGCCGCAGATGCTGCGACTGGAACAGTCTCGGCAAAACCTTCCGCTGGTGATTCCAGATTTACCCGCGTCGCAGCTGACGACTGTTTCAGCTCTCGGAAGCGGTGAGCAACAGCAGCTGTTGCTGGCACTGGAAACGTGGCTAAGTAACAAAAAAATACCGATATTCCTGTTGACGGCAGATCGAGGGCGCGGAAAAAGTACCGCACTCGGTATGTTCGCACGCCAGCATGCCGCAACGCAGCGGATTGTGGTGACGGCTGCCTCCAGAGCACAGCTGGCGGTTTTGTTTAAGCAGCTCGGTAGCACGCAATCGGCGGTTCAATTTATCGCACCAGATGAATTGATCCGTCAGCAGCACCGAGTGGAACTACTGATTATCGATGAAGCGGCGATGCTGGCCAACACTGTTCTGCATCGATGTCTGGCGCTAGCGGATAAGGCCCTGCTGGCGACCACGACAGGCGGTTATGAAGGCAGCGGTCAGGGCTTTTTGCTGAAATTTAAGGCCGGGCTGGCAGTAAAGCAGTATCGACATCATCAGCTGATGTTACCGGTACGCTGGGGACAGCAGGATCGACTGGAGCAATGGCTGAACCGGGTGTTGATGTTGAAAATCGAGGCAAGTTATGCGACCGATGCTGGCGCGTCTTATACCATCAGGGGTGTGAGCAGGGCGCAACTGAGCCAGCAGAGCAAACTACTCAGGCAGGTTTATGCACTGCTGTTAAGTGCCCATTATCGCACCCGGCCTTCAGATTTAAGACAGTTGATGGATAACGATGATCAGCAGTTACTGCTGGCAGAGGCGAATGGGCGGGTCGTGGGGGTGCTCCAGCTAAACCGTGAAGGCGGGTTTGCTGCAGAACTTTGTGAACAGGTCTTCATGGGAACACGCCGGCCCAGAGGCCATCTGTTGGCTCAGATGATTACCGCGCAGGCCGGGGTACGCAATTTCGCCTGCTTCAGCGGGCTGCGAGTGCAGCGTATTGCGGTCGATGCCGCTTACCGCTGCCAGGGTGTCGGTCGAGCACTGATCAACGCGGCGCAGCAGCTGGTGCAACAACAGCAACTGGATTATCTGGGCAGCAGTTTTGCGATTGATCCGGGGGTGGCATT
>JACNJF010000119.1:25742-30022 GCA_014382695.1 Gammaproteobacteria bacterium
TATGTCTGGCACCCTTACTCCGCGATGGATTCGGATGCCCCCGTGTTTCCGGTCAGATCCGCGCGCGGAGTGCGCCTGACACTGGAAGACGGACGCGAACTGATCGATGGTATGTCGTCCTGGTGGTGTGCGGTGCATGGCTATAACCACCCCAAACTGAATCATGCTATCCAGGATCAGATGCAGGACATGGCGCACGTGATGTTCGGTGGATTGTGCCATGAACCGGCGGCCAGACTGGCGGCTACGCTGGTGAAGCTGACGCCGGAACCACTCACCACGGTCTTTTTTTCGGACTCTGGCTCGGTTTCGGTGGAGGTCGCGCTGAAGATGGCTATTCAGTACTGGTTTTCCCAGGGCCAGAGTGAGAAGCAGCGCTTTGTCAGTTTGCGCTCCGGCTATCATGGTGATACCTTCGGCGCGATGTCGGTGTGTGATCCTGAGACCGGTATGCATAGCCTGTTTACCCAGACACTGGCGCAGCAGTTTTTTGTCGAAGCGCCATCCTGTCGTTTTAATCAGCCCTGTACGGAGCAGGATCTGCAGCCATTAGCCGAGATCCTGAGTGAGAATCATCAGCAGATTGCGGCGTTGATACTGGAGCCAGTGGTGCAGGGTGCCGGCGGGATGCGTTTTTATTCGGCGGATTATCTGCTCAAAGCACGTCAGCTCTGCGATGAATATAATGTGCTATTGATCGCAGACGAAATCGCCACCGGTTTCGGGCGCAGCGGAAAGCTGTTTGCCTGTGAGCACGCCGGTATTGCCCCCGACATCATGTGCGTGGGCAAGGCCCTCACCGGTGGTTATATGACACTGGCGGCGACCCTGACCACGCAAAAAATCTCTAGCTCGATCAGTCAAAATCCGCCACAGGTGTTTATGCATGGGCCGACTTTTATGGCTAATCCGCTCGCCTGTGCGGTTGCCAACGCGAGTATCGCACTGTTGCTGAGCAGTAACTGGCAGGCAAGGGTGAAGCGTATCGAACAGGGTTTAAGCAGCGGACTCGCGCCCTGCGCGGATTTACCTCAGGTGCAGGAGGTGCGGGTGCTGGGAGCGATAGGGGTGGTCGAGCTGAAACAGCCGGTCGATATGAAAACCATACAGCCAGCCTTTGTCGAACAGGGCGTGTGGGTACGTCCGTTTGGTAAACTGGTTTACCTGATGCCACCTTTTATCGTGTCAGACAAAGATTTGGCCACGCTGACCGATGCGGTGGTGCGGGTTGTGAGTGCTCTTTAGGCGGCCAATTCAAGCTCCTGGCGTACCCTTTTTTTTACTGCTGGAATAAATCTCAATTGTTATGACAACCTGGATTCAATATCAATTAAACGGGGAAAAGTCGTTTGGCCAGTTAAGCGGTGGCTGGATACAACCGCACACTGGAACCCTTTTCGAAAATCCGCAGGCCGCAGGTCAACTGGTGAAGCTGGCCGAGGTCGAAATACTAGCGCCGTGTCAGCCGCAAAAATTTCTTGGGCTATGGAATAATTTCTATGCACGGGCAACGGCAGAAGGCTGGGATATCCCGCCTGAACCACTGTACTTCAGCAAGGTTTCATCTTCCTATCTGGCGCACGGACAGTCGATAGTTCGACCGCAAAACTACCAGGGGTCGATTTTCTTTGAGGCTGAGCTGGGCGTGGTGATTGCTAAAAGCTGTTACCAGATTCGCGAAGATCAGGCCGAAGAGTATATTTTTGGTTATACCTGTGTCAACGATGTCACCGCGAAGGAAATCCTGCAGCGTGATCCGTCTTTTCCACAGTGGACCCGAGCCAAGGGCTTCAATAGCTTCGGTGTGTTCGGTCCGCAGATCGTGAGCGGTATCCGGTCGCATGATCTGGTAATCCAGGCACTGCTGGATGGCGAAGTCAAACAGCAATACCCGGTGTCGGATATGATCTTCAAGCCTGAACAACTGGTGGCGCTACTGTCACAGTATATGACCCTGCTGCCGGGCGATGTGATTGCCTGTGGTACCGGACTCGGAGCCTGTGCGATGGAGCACGGTCAGACCATCGAGGTTAATATCGACGGGGTTGGTCGCCTGATCAATACTATGCAGGGATAAGATGCCTGACATCGGGCGTTGATGACCATGTATTTTGCGCTATTTCTATCGGCGTTTTTATCGGCAACCCTGCTGCCGGGCAGCTCGGAAGTTTTACTGGTGAGTTTGCTCACGCAAGACTATGACCCGCTGGCGTTATGGGTTTATGCCACGGCTGGTAATACCCTGGGTTCGGTAGTCAACTGGGTGCTGGGGCGTTACCTGCTGCATTTTCAACAGCGACGCTGGTTCCCGCTTAAGCCTGCGTCTCTGCACAAAGCTCAGCGCTGGTTTCAGCGTTATGGCGTGTGGTCGTTATTGCTCGCCTGGGCCCCCGTGATTGGGGACGGCCTGACCTTTATCGCGGGCATGATGCGGGTGCGTTTCCCGTTGTTTGTGGTTCTGACGGCGCTCGGCAAGGGCTTACGCTACGCGATTATAGTCGGCCTGATGGACTACCTGGGGACGCTCTGAACAGATCAGCGCTTGCTTAGTCCTGATTCAAATGACGCTGCTGTCTGGAGGCGGCGCTCTGGGTGGTTTTAAGCTCAGCCCGGTTGATTCCGATCACCGCGCTAAAGCGACTCTTGATCCCGGTTTTATCAAAATCCATTTCGAGTGCAGCGCTGAAGTCCGCGTCTGCAGGCCTGAAGTCATGCAGCAGCTTGAATAAACGGGGCAAAGCAATGTTATGGGTCTGTGCGGTCGTGGCAAACAACCAGTCAGTCAGGGCCATGAAATTCTCAAACGGTTGCTGTCCGAGTATTTGCGGCAGGGTGCTGCTAAAGCGACCGGAGTTAGCAATCATATCCCAGTAGCGTGCGAAGCGGTTGAGTCGAAACAGGGTATGGCTATCCATGTCGCGGGTGCTCAGGATCGAATAGGGTGGGCTGGGGTCGAAGCGTAACTCGAATTCGGCGCTATGGCGGATGATCGGTGTACCGCGCAGACGTTTCAGGATGCCCATCTGTATTTCCTGGCTGCCAAGCGATGTGAGTAGATTAAAGCCCGCCGCAAAGCTGGTCAGATCTTCACCTGGCAGGCCGGCGATCAGATCGGTATGCAGATGAACCTGCGTCTCGGCTTCCAGATAGCGTAAATTCTGCAGTGTTCTGGCGTGGTCCTGTTTGCGGCTGATCAGTTGCTGAACCTGCGGGTTGAACGTTTGAATGCCGATTTCAAATTGCAGCGCGCCGGGTGGAAACTGTTCGATCAACTGTTTCAGTTCATCCGGCAGGCGATCCGGTATCAGTTCGAAATGCAGGAACAGGTCGTGTAGCGGTTTGCTCAGAAAGAACTGTAGAATCTTCTGGCTGGTTTTGATATTGAGGTTAAAGGTGCGGTCGACAAATTTAAAATGTCTGGCTCCACGCTGATACAGTTGTTGCATCGCCTGCAAAAAGTGATCGATAGCGAAGGCCTGAGAGGTTTTATCCAGCGATGACAGGCAGAACTCACATTTGAATGGGCAGCCACGCGAAGCCTCGACATAGATCACGCGCTGGCGTATGTCTTCATCGCTATAGTAGGCGTAGGGCAGTTGTAATAGCGTAGGGTGAAAGCCGGGTGGGTCGATAATTTTGTTGAGTAGTGGGCGTTTATTGAATAGATCACTGCAGATCGATTTAAAGGCAAAGTCGGCCTGTCCGCGAATGATGACATCGGCATAGGGGAAGGCGCTGCTTAATTCGGTTTCGTAACTGATTTCCGGCCCGCCCAGAATAATTTTAATCTCGGGGCGGATGGTTTTCAGGATCGCAATCAGTGCAGTGGTTTGCTGGATATTCCAGATGTAGACCCCGAAACCAATAATCTGCGGGTTTTTATCGAGCAGGGTTTCGGCGATATCGATCGGGCGCTGATTGATCATGAACTCGATGATTTCGGTCTGTGGCTGAAGCTCTTCCATCTGTGCGTACAGGTAGCGTAACCCCAGCGCACAATGGATGTAGCGTGCGTTTAACGTGCTCAGCAGAATCATCGCGGTTAGAACTGTCGGATGTCGGCAAAGCTTCCGCTTTTAAGCGTCAGGCAGTGCGCAAAGCTGTTGGCAATCTGCTCGGCAGCGCTATCGATATCAGGCATGGCTGCGGTGTTATAGGCCTTTACCAGATGAGCAATCGAGCTGAATTTGCTGGTGTCGACTTCATGACATAGATAATCCTGCATCTGCGTATGCACCAGACCCGGTGCGTAAGCGGTGATATGGGTGTCGGGCATTTCT
>JACNJF010000150.1:0-20179 GCA_014382695.1 Gammaproteobacteria bacterium
CGCCAGCGGCTTTCATACAGAAAATCACGAAGATAAAGAAGCACTTTCATAGAACCGACCACGCACCAAATCAGGGAAGCAGTGTATCAAATTATTGATACGGCTCTGTCTAAAATAAAGCGTCGTCAGTCCTTATGCAAAACCTCTGTTTTATTAAGGGTATAAACAGATTTAATTAAATAGCGCTGCGTTGATCCAGAAGTGGGTCAGAATACTGGCGATATAGCCGAGCGCAATCACCGGCGTCCACTTCAAATGACCGAAGAAGGTATAGGCCCCGCGCGCCTGCCCCATCAATGCCACACCGGCGGCCGAGCCGATCGACAACATGGAACCACCGACACCCGCGGTCATGGTCACCAGTAGCCACTGTCCGGTCGACATTTCCGGGTTCATCGTCAGCACGGCAAACATCACCGGAATATTATCAATCACGGCGGACAGTACACCTACCGTGATATTAGCGCTGGTCGCACCCCACTGGTTATACATCAGTTCCGAGGCCAGCCCCAGATAGCCAAGAAAACCCAGGCCACCGACACAGGCCACTACCCCGTAAAAAAACAGCAGGGTATCCCACTCCGCGCGCGCGATCGGGCTGAACACGTCAAACGGTAGCACATCACCGGTCTGCGAATCGCCCTGACGCAAGCGGTTACGTCGATGCTGCGTCTTTTTCAGGTAATAGCCGAAAAACTGCAAATAACCCAGACCGGTCAGCATCCCGATAACCGGTGGCAGATGCAGAAAATTATGGAATGACACTGCGGTCACGATGGTTAGCAGAAACAACACGATGATACGTCTGGCACCGCGCTTCATATTAACCCGGTCACTACCGACCTGCGGTTGTTGATCCGGAATCGCAAAATGCATGATCGCCGCCGGTACCAGAAAGTTAATTGCGGCAGGAATAAACAATGCAAAGAACCCCCAGAAACTGACGATCCCTTTCTGCCAGACCATCAGCGTGGTGATGTCACCAAACGGCGAGAACGCACCACCGGCATTGGCAGCGACTACGATATTGATACAGGCCAGGGATACAAAGCGTTTGTTATCACCACCGACCGCCAGCACCACCGCGCACATCAGCAGCGCCGTGGTCAGGTTATCCGCCACCGGCGAAATGAAAAATGCGAGCAGACCGGTAATCCAGAACAACCCTCTAAAGCCAAGACCGGAACCAACCAGCTTGACCCGCAACGCATCAAACACCCTGTGCTCTTCCATCGAGTTCACATAGGTCATCGCAACCAGCAGAAATAGCATTAATTCGGCGTATTCCAGCAGGTTATGCCGAATTGCATGCTCGGGTAAGGCTTCCAGTCCCGCCTGACCCTGGTAATACCAGGCAATCATGCCCCAGATCAAACCTGCCGCAAGGATCACCGGCTTGGATTTACGCAGATGGGTAAACTCTTCCGCCATCACCAGCACATACGCCAGCACAAACACTGCAATTGCCAGAAAGCCCACCGGGGTCAATGTCAAATCCAGCGGTTGCATGTCCGCTGCCCAGAGTAGCCCAGGAGAAATTGCTGCGAGCAGAAAAACGCCAATCATTTTCAACTGTTTATGAGCATCCTTCATCAGCCGTTTTTCCATTTAGAATACCAGCCCCATCATTAGCATCATCACCACCAGGAACAGTATTGTCATAATGCCGCCTGCTTTCATAAAATCGGGAACTCGATAACCACCCGGGCCCATGATCAGCGCATTCACCTGGTGGGTCGGTATCAGGAAGGAGTTAGAGGTGGCTATGGCCACGGTTAACGCAAATACCGCAGGATTCGCACCGACGCCAATCGCAATGTTGACCGCCAGCGGCACCAGTAACACAGTCGCACCGACATTTGACATCACCAGGGTGAAGAAGGTCGCGAGTACCGCGACAGAGGCCTGAATCACCCATATGGGCGCGTCACCCACCACATATAGCACCTGCTCGGCGATCCACTTGGCGCTACCGCTGGTTTCTACCGCCAGTCCCAGCGGAATCAGTGACGCCAGCAGAAAAACGGTTTTCCAGCTCACCGCCTGATACGCTTCTTCGATTTTAAGTACGCCCGCCAGTATCATTCCGATCGCACCGGTCAATAAGGCGATCGATAGACGCAGATCGGTAAACAACACCAGAAACAGCGCAATACCGAAAAACAGGCCTGCCCATTTCAGTTTTTCAGGACGCAGTTTTTCTTCATGCGGATACTCGGTTGTGACCACGACAAAGTTGCGATCATTACTGATACGTTCCAGCACGGACCAGGGGGTATGCACCACCAGTGTGTCACCCGACTGAAAAGGCATATTACGGATATCATCGCCTTCGCGGTAGGTTTCGCCGTTGCGATGCAGCGCGATCAATGCCAGTCCATAGGTTTTTCGCAACCATACATCGCGCGCCGATTTACCAATCAGGCTGGAACTGGGAGGGATAACCACTTCGGCGATACCGGCCTTGGCGGTCGACAGCACATCGACAAAGGTACGCAACGAGTCACGCTTGATCAAATCGTACTTTTCGACGAAGTAATCCAGATGCCCGGGAGCCGCTACCACACCCAGCACCATGCCAGGTTGAAATTCAGTATCACGAGCCAGAGTACCGGGACCTAACTGACTGGATTGCCCGCCTAACTTATTCGCAATGATGCGGATACGGTATTTGGTTTCGACATCATCCAGTTTTTGCCCGACCAGCTTACTGCCATCACGTACGACTATTTCATACATCGAGTAATCAATGTTATACAGCTTGCGAAAATATTGCATAGGATCAGAGGTTTTTTTCTCGCCATCCGACTTATTCACCGGTAATACAAAACGGCCCGCCAGCACGAAGTAGATGATACCGGTCGCAACCAGCGCAAGTCCTACCGGGGTCACTGAAAACAGCCCCCAGGTATCCATCTGCTGAGCAGCCGGTAACGCTTTATTAGAAGTGAGTATCAGGTCATTCAACAATATCAACGGACTCGAACCCACCATCGTGACGGTACCGCCGAGGATGGCGGTAAATCCCATCGGCATCAACAGACGCGACATCGGTATTCCAGAACGTGAGGAAATCCGGCTGACTACTGGCAGAAACAGAGCGGCTGCGCCAACGTTTTGCATAAAGGAAGAAATAAAACCCACCGTCCCCGAGATAATCGGAATAATCCGGCCTTCCGTAGTACCACCGATTTTCAATATAAAAGAGGCTACTTTGCTCATCAGGCCGGTTCTATCCAGCCCGGCACCAATGATCATGACGGCAATAATCGACATCACCGCATTCGAGCTAAAGCCATCAAAAAGATGTTTGGTATCCACCAGCCCCTGCTGCAGCCCCATATAGGGTGCGAGTAAACTGGTTAAGCCCAGCAAAACCATGACGGAAGCGGCCGCTACATCCACCCCAACCAATTCAAATGCAAACAGATAAACCGTCAGTAGCAATACACCGATCACCCAGGCGATCTCAATACTCGGCACCACCGTTGATAAGGCCAGCGCCAGAACGGCGAAGATGACGCCAGCAATAATCTGTTTTGTAGAAAAGTACCGTACCTTGGCAGCAGGGGCTACAGTATCCGCCTGCCCGCCTGTAGACTGAGTGGTTGCATTCATGAATAACTCCAAACATATAAAAATATACAGACTTGAGCAGGCTCAAGCCCTGATAACCATAAAATTCATTGATTCACATTCCTGAAGGAATGTTTTTCGACAAAAGGGAAATATTGCATCGCCCCGTCAAACAATAAAAAGCTTTGCGTATACTCTATTCTTTTACTAGATCATTCAAATGAATTGGTATACATTAATATTCCTATATGGAATATTTAATCTTACCCGATCTGAAGGCTCTGGCTGCATTACGTGCTGTTGTTGAACTCGGCGGCGTGGCTCAGGCGGCCAAATACCTGTACATTGGCCAGCCCGCCATTACCAAGCGCCTGCGCTCACTCGACCTGTGCTACGGCACCACACTGATGCAACGCAAGGGCCGTAAACTCGCCCTGACATCTGCCGGTAAACGGGTCTACGCCTATGCCCGTCTCGCACTCGATCACCAGACTACTCTGGTGGAAGACCTGAATAGCCTGCGTCAGGGTAAAAACCAGCTGCGCCTGGAGGTTACTTCGGCTATCGGAGAACAGCTACTGCCCGATATACTACTCAACTTTGCAGAGACCTATCCTGAGTATAAAGTCCAGAGCCGGATGGGCTATTCGCGCCATATCCAGAGACATCTGGCCACCGGCCTGTCAGACCTGGCATTACTCGAACTGGCCCCGGATCACCCGGATATCCTGGTGCAGAAATGGCTGGAAGACGAAATCATTCTGCTCTGCGCGCCCAACCATCCCCTCAGCAGCCAGAACCTGATTCCACTCTCGGAACTGACGCAGCAGAAATATGTACTGCGAGAGACACAGTCTTCGATGCGCCTGATACTCGACAAGTCGTTAAAGGATGTCGGAATACCGGCCCTGCCGACTTCACTGGAGGTTGGATCAACCGATACCATCGTGGAAATGCTGGGACGCGGAAAACATTTAAGCTTTCTTCCCCGCTTCGCAGTGCAGGACTCACTCGCCAGTAATTTGATCCAGCACATCAAAGTTGAAGGCCTCAGAATAAAGATTACTTTATGGATTGCTCGGAATCGATCCAACATCAATAATCCGGTGGCAGAGGCTTTTATTAAACTATTGCGCGACAACGTATCCGCATGAAAATCATCCATGGCTTACATTTTAATAATATTCAGGGCGACATCTATGGCGGGCTAACCGCTGCAGTCGTCGCCTTACCACTGGCAATGGCGATGGGCGTTGCATCCGGTGTCGGTCCGATCGCCGGTATGTATGGCGCTATCTTCGTCGGTTTTTTCGCCGCTCTGTTCGGCGGTACTCCAGCCCAGGTTTCTGGCCCGACGGGCCCGATGACGGTGGTGATGGCCGCCATCTTCACCCAGTATACCGGCATGTTCCCGGATAACCCGGCGCATGGCGCGGCACTGGCATTTAGCGTGGTCATTCTGGGCGGCCTGTTCCAGATCGGATTCGGCCTGTTAAAACTGGGAAAGTATATCGAACTGGTGCCGCACCCGGTGGTTTCCGGCTTCATGAGCGGTATCGGCGTGATCATTATCCTGTTGCAGATTGGCCCCCTGGTCGGCCAGATGAGCATTTCAAAACCACTCGATGCCGCACGCGCGATACCCGATTATCTGCTGCACATTGAAAGCCATGCCATCACCCTGGGCCTGCTGGTGCTGCTGATGGTGTACGGCATCCCGAAATTCTTACCCAAACTTAACCGACTGTTCCCGGCCCCGCTGTTTGCACTCATTGCCGGCACCCTGATCTACATCCTGTTTATGGATAAAGACACGACACCAATCATCGGCGAAATCCCGACCGGTTTCCCAGTATTTTCCCTGCCCATCCTCGAACCAACACTAATACTGAACATGATCGGCTCCGGCCTTACGCTGGCAGGGCTGGGCGCGATCGACTCGCTGTTAACCTCGCTGGTGGCAGACAACATCACCCGCTCACAGCACGCGTCAGACAAAGAGCTGGTCGGTCAGGGCATCGGCAATACAATCGCCGGTTTTTTTGGTGGACTGCCGGGGGCAGGGGCCACCATGCGCACCGTGGTGAATGTGAAAGCCGGTGGGCGCACGCCTTTATCCGGCGCCCTGCATGCGCTGATTCTGCTCAGTATCGTGCTGGGTGCAGGCGGACTCGCCAGTGAAATCCCGAAAGCCGTCCTGGCCGGCATTCTGATCAAGGTCGGAACCGATATTGTCGACTGGGATTACCTGCGCCGCCTGAAACATGCACCCAGAGCCGGCATTGTGATTATGCTGACCGTATTTCTGGTCACCGTGATTGTCGATCTACTACTCGCGGTCGGCATCGGCATGGTAATGGCGAGCTTTCTGTTTATGCACCGCATGACCCAGATGCAGATTTCCAGCATCGACACCGTGACCAGTTCCGGTGAAACCCAATATCTGAGTGATGCAGAAGCCGAGATCATCGACGCTGCCGGGGGCAGGATCATGCTGTTCCATCTGAGCGGGCCGATGAGTTTTTCATCCGCCAAAGCGATGGTACGCCGGCATGCCGCTACCGCCGGTTATCAGATCATGGTACTGGATTTAACCGATGTGCCATCGATCGATTTCACCACGAGCCTCGCTCTGGAAGATATCGTGATCGATACCATCGCTGCCGGTCGGCGTATTTTTCTGGTGGGAGCGCACAAACAGGTCGGAGAAATGCTCGAAAAGCAGCATGTTACCGCACACTTCAAGACTGGCAAGATCTATAAAAATCGTCTCGACGCACTGCTCCACGCACGCAATTTATTGAGCGAGATCGAACCGCAGGCGACAAGCACCTAATCAGTATCGGAATGGAGAAAGACCCCCGGCTCTTTTTCCATTTTATGAATGGCTTCGGTCAGATCAATCTTATATGGATTTTCCGCACTCTGCTGTTTCAATACCGCGTATAACTCATCCTGCTCGAGCGTATAGCCTTCACCATCTTCATGCTGAATATAGGCCGCCCACGGCACAAACTTGGTGAGTGGAAACAGAGTCCCGGCCTCGGGCGATATATCGATATGAATACCGGAGATAAACACCACTTTTTTGCCCCGGTAAGCCTCTTCCTTGACGATGGTTCGAAAGGTACGATCAAACTCCATCTGGGTATTGATCTTGGCCGCTGACAGTGCCGGGAACTGACTACAGATGACATCCGGCATCGCCTTCAGCAAATTGCGAATCAACAGCCCGCTCGCCACCGCATCATCCGACTTTCTGCGGTAATAAAAAGCGTCGGGACCCAGATTTCGACCGATCGCCGTTTTATGCTCAGGCCAGGCATCGCCGTACTGCCTGACCAGCCGTTCCGAAGCGACAAAAGATTTGGCGGTACTGAACGACTTGACCACCTTTTTGCTGGCTATCAACCGCTCAAACTTCAACAACAGACCTTCTTCACGCTCGTCATTCAGCAGCTGATTATCGATCACCAGCAGGCGTCGATCTCCATCACGTTCGAGCAGTATCTGATGACAGGCAAAATTATACTCATCCTCAAACCAGTGCAGCACACCACAGATGGCGCCACAGTCGGTGGCCATTTCCATCCCTTCCGTCTGCAGACGCCGATAAACCCCGAAGCGATCACTAACCGGGTCATAGCCCACATGACTGGCCTGAATGATCACCACATCCTTGCCGTGGTGTGAATGCGGCGCATGCCGATCGGTGGCGACGATGCCGCCAACACGGCCGTGATTAAACGGAAATGTACCGAAATGCTTGGCAATCAGAATAATCGGATAGCCCTGGTTTTCATCCGAACAGAACGCGCGTGACGGCATGATGCTGTCGGGCTGCATGCCCTGGGCCAGACAGAAGTTAAACAGGCGTGGCGCAAAACTGCTGTAGCGTAATGCTACATGATCGACCTTGAAATGATGAAAGTTAGACTCTGGCATGCGCGGGCTCAGTTTTTTAATTTTATACTGGTACTAACATAACAATGAACATTGATACTGTAAATAACAAGTCTTTTCCCCTAAAGCCAGGCAATGGCTATCAAAGAAACTGGACTGAAGCGAATCCTTCACCGACTACAAGCCGTTCATGTCGGTTAAAGCCAACTACACCACTTAAAGCTAGCATAGGATTCTGTTGATTTCTGAGTTTCGATATACTCCTTTCAGACTTCGACTGCCACGATTCCGCTCTATACAAAGAGCTGCGCCGGCATTTCTATCTGTATGGCTATTTCGTTTGTGATTTTCCATTCCGATAGAACAGCATCAGCACTTATCAAAATACCCATCACCTAAAAGCAAGGGGCTTACTGATCCCCTATGGGGGACTCTTAAAGATCTATTATATAGTCTGACAAACTCAGAGCTCTTACAGGATAACAAGCCTGCAAATGAGCTTTTAATCGAACCAGGAGGATCGTTGTAAAAAAAATTTGAATGCCCCTCAAAATAATGTCAATTAATTTTACAGCGTGTTACATAAAAAAGCACAGCCCTTTGATTCATTACATTTTTATCTTACCGGCCCTATTTTTGCTTACTTTCCTTAAACGTCAAAAAAAATTTTAATAACCGCTACCTCATGATAAGTAGGAGAGTCATTATGCTTCAAAATATTCGCCACACTTTATTCACTTTGCTTTGCACAACAAGTCTTTTTATGTCCTCTTTTTCTGTTTATGCCAGAGACAATGTAGTTCCAGAGCCTTCAATTTTGTCTCTTTTTGCTCTAGGCGTGGTTGGAATTTTAGTATTGAAAAGGTTTAGAAAAAAATAAACCTCCCTATACGCTAAACTTTAACAAAAACTAAGTCCCACACGCCATGGCCCAATCGCAGGCCTCGGCGTTCAAATTTAGTATCTGGTCGGTAGTCCGGCTTTTCACTAAACCCATGCTCATCGCCCAGATTAGCGAAGCGGGTATCCGCCAGCATCTCTGCCGCCATATGCTCGGCATAATGCTGCCAGTCGGTCGCCATATGCAATACGCCGCCCGGCTTCAACACCCTGATTAGCAAGTCCCTGAACTGGCGATTTACGATACGTCGTTTGTGATGCCGTTTCTTATGCCAGGGATCCGGAAAAAACAGGAAAACCCGCTCAATCGACTGAGCAGGAATCATCGACTCCAGTACTTCGATCGCATCGTGCGAAATCAGTCGCAGATTACTCAGCTGTGCATCATGCAGTTGTTTCAGGCAATGTCCGACACCGGGGGTATGGACTTCGATGCCGATATAACCAGAG
The DNA here is from genome assembly GCA_014382695.1 of Gammaproteobacteria bacterium. GTDB lineage: Bacteria > Pseudomonadota > Gammaproteobacteria > JACNJF01. The sequence continues at coordinate 8,830 of JACNJF010000150.1, forward strand.
TCGACATCCTGTTGCGCCATCTGCACCAGCGAGTCACCATTACCGAACCCGATCTCCAGCTTAACTCCGGACTTTGCGGGAAAAAGCCGGGCCAAATCGAGCAGACTGCTTTCCTCAAAAGCCAGACCATACAATGGCCAGTAATGCTCCAGCGCCAACCTCTGGCCTTCCGTTTTTCGCCCGGTGCGTTTGACAAAACTACGGATGGCACGCGCCTTGAGCTCTGAGCCATCCGCTGACGTTTGCAACTTTTCAGTCATTCAGGAGATCAGGCCGTCAATCGGTGAAGATGCGGAGGCATAGCGCTTGCGCGGCATACGCCCGGCCAGAAAGGCTTCGCGCCCGGCCTGGATGGCTTTTTTCATGGCCGAGGCCATCAGCACCGGGTTCCCGGCTGCGGCAATGGCGGTATTCATCAACACCCCATCACAGCCCAGCTCCATCGCGATCGCTGCATCGGAGGCGGTACCGACACCGGCATCGACAATGATCGGCACGTTGGCATTTTCAATGATTTCCATGATGTTGTAGGGATTCCGGATACCAAGGCCCGAGCCGATCGGTGCGGCCAGTGGCATCACCGCAACACAGCCCATGTCTTCCAGTAGTTTTGCGATAATGGGATCATCGTTGGTATAGACCATGATCTCGAAACCATCCGCTACCAGTATTTCGGTCGCCTTAAGGGTTTCCAGCACATGTGGAAACAGGGTTTTCTGATCCGCCAGCACTTCCAGCTTGACCAGATTTTGGCCATCCAGTAATTCTCGTGCCAGCTGGCAGGTGCGTACCGCATCTTTTGCATTAAAACAGCCTGCTGTGTTGGGCAGGATGGTATAACGATCCGGCGGCACTACATCCAGCAGGTTCGGTTCGTCCGGATTCTGTCCGATATTGGTACGCCGAATCGCGACTGTAATGATTTCGGCCTCACTGGCTTCGGTGGCCAGCCTGGTTTGTTCCAGATCCTTATATTTGCCGGAGCCTACCAGCAGGCGTGAACGATAGCTTTTCCCGGCAATCGTCAGTAAATCGTTTGAACTGGACAATGTTAACCCCCTCCAATTGCTTGAATAATTTCGACCGTATCGCCATCCGCAATCATGGTTGCCGCATGAAGACTTCTGGGCACAATATTTTCATTAATTTCGACCGCAACACGCTTTTCAGCCAGACCACTCTGATCCAGCAGCGCCAGAACAGAAATCGGATCGTTGAAAGTCTGGCTCTCGCCATTAATAGTGACCTGCATGGCACACCTCCTCTAAACCGGTGTGCGATTTTACACTAAAAGCTTTATCATGCGATTGTTCAATCCCCGCTTTTTCTGAAATAGTACGCGCATGAGTTCAATCATTATCATTGGTGGCGGCATCATCGGCCTGTTAACGGCTTTCGAGTTACACAGGGCCGGGCAGAAGGTCACCCTGATCGACCGTCAGGCATTTGGACAGGAATCCTCCTGGGCTGGTGGTGGCATTATTTCTCCGCTGTACCCCTGGCGTTACCCGGATGCGATCACCCGACTCGCCCGCTTTAGTCAGCAAATCTACCCCGACACACTGGCACCGATGCAACAACGTACCGGCCTCGATCCGGAGTTTGAACCTAACGGCATGCTGATACTCGGCGACTACGCGCGCGAACAGCCTCAGCAATGGGTGACAAAACATGCGATCAATATGCGGATGGTTGACGCTGCTCAGATCCACGAACTGGCACCGGAACTGGCGGAACGGCATCAGCAAGGCTGGTGGATGCCGGACATCCATCAGCTGCGCAACCCCCGACTGGTGGCACTGGTCAAAGCCTATCTGCAAACCACCGACATAACGCTACTGGAACATGAAGCGGTTACTGCAATCAATACATTGCAGCTTCGGGTCGACTCCATCAGCACTTCAAAATCCACCTATCGGGCCGATCAGTTTGTCATCGCTGGCGGCGCCTGGAGTTCGCAGCTATTGCAATCCCGCGGGGCCGATTGCGGAATCAAACCGATTAAAGGACAGATGCTGCTGTTACAGGGTCGTGCCGGCTGCGTGAAGAGGATTACCCTGTCCGAAGATCGCTATATTATTCCGCGCAAGGATGGGCATGTACTGATCGGAAGCACTACGGAAGACGTGGGCTTCAACAAAGATACATCCGCTCAGGTACGTGAGCAATTACTCGATTATGCCGTTCGCACCATCCCGGCATTAAAGTCATTCACTCTGCAGCAGCACTGGAGCGGCCTGCGCCCGGGTTCAGCCAACGGCATCCCCAAAATTGGCCAGCACCCGCAGCTTGAAAACCTCTATATCAACAGCGGACACTATCGTAACGGACTGGTGCTGGCACCGGCGTCCGCCCGACTACTCAGCGAGATTATGCTGCATAAAGCACTCAGCCTTGATCAAAGTGACTACGCGCCATGTGACGGTACTCACATGATTTAATGGTTCGAGACCGTTCATCTGGACTAAACTCTACTCCATCCTGATTGCGGATGTTTTTCCACATTAATCGGCTAGTATTCATCCTATGAAAACAAATAAACAAACTGGATTTACCCTGATGGAACTGATGATCACCACTATGATTGTCGGCGTTCTCGCAATGGTGGTGGTTCCCGGCATGGGCGAGTTCGTTAAAAACGAGCGCTTAACCACACAGATAAACAGCCTGCTATCCCATCTTCAATATGCGCGCAGCGAAGCGCTGTTAAGACACAAGCAGGTTGTAGTGTGCGCCAGTAGTAATGGAGCGACCTGCGCAGGAAGTGACTGGAAACTGGGCTGGATCACATTCTTTGATGAAGATGCCGACGGTGCAGTTTCCGGAACCGATGTTTTGCTTAAGGCACGTGACAAACTGGATGGTAACAACAGTCTCGGTAGCTCGATGGGAGCCAGCGTTGTCTACGATCATCGTGGGTTTGCCCCAAATTCCAGCGGTACATTCTCACTCTGTGATAGCAGAGGCGCCACTTATGGGAAATCGCTTACGATCTCAGCCACCGGTCGTGCCAGAGTTAGCGGAGGAGCAACAACATGCCCTTAAACATAAAACGGCAGTCCGGCCTGACACTGATTGAATCAATGGTTGCATTGCTGGTCATTTCAGTTGGCCTGTTAGGCATAGCCGCACTGCAAATCAACTCTCTAAAACAGAACTCAAGCGCATTCTGGCATAGCCAGGCCGTATTGATGGCGCATGATATGGCGGACAGGGTGCGCGCCAATCGGGCAGAGATCGTTAACTATGTCGGCATCGACACCCAGAGTAACTACAGTCAGGACTGCATGGGCTCACCCTGCAATACCGACCAGATGCGACTGTCCGATGCCGCCGACTGGACTGCGATGTTAACCCTGATCCCCTCCGGCAGAGGTATTATCCGCGCTCCTGTGGCTGACCAGATGGATATAGTCGTGATGTGGGACGACGAGGGAACGGGAGCCACCGGTACCGCCTGTGGCAACAACCCTCAAGTAGATTTAACCTGCTATACAGTCACCATGAGTAGCTTATGAACATTTCAGCACAGCAAAAGGGGATATCACTGGTCGAAATTCTGGTGGCCATGGTCATCAGTATTTTTCTGCTTGGCGGCGTTATTCAGGTATATATCGGCAACAAGGCAACCTATAACTTTTCCGAGGCCATCTCCCGGATCCAGGAAAACGGTCGCTTTGCGATGGATATCATTACCCGTGACCTGAGAATGGCCGGCTTCTGGGGCTGCGCCACCTTTGACCCGACCGACACCACAAACATGGTCAACAACCTTAATCCAAATGGATCGGGCTACGATCAGAACCTGCATGACTTCGTTGGACAGCCACCGGTTCAGGGCGCTGAAAACAATGGCATGAATGGCTCTGACACCATTACCATACGCGGTGCGGCACCAGGCCAGGCCAGTATTGTCCCTCCTTATAACTCCCCCACTTCAGCCAACATATTTGCGAATGTGGGAGACTTTCTTCAGGTGGATGACGTGGTTTTATTAACCAACTGCAAGGGTGCGGACATTTTTCAGGTCAGTAATATTACTGCTGGTTCAGGAGCAGCCAAACTTTCGGTGGTGCATAACACAGGAGCAGGCACTCCCGGCAACTATAACCCGGGTGGCTGTAATTCGGGACATTGCCTGTCTCAAACCTATGGCAATGACGCTTCCATTTTGAAGTTACAGACCATTATTTACAGTATTGCCACCGGTGCCGACGGAGAAGCCTCTTTATTCCGTGCTAAATTCGCCAATAATGCAGAACTGGTCGACGGCATAGAGCAGATGCAGATTCTATACGGTGTAAATACCGATACCGATAACACCACACCGAATCAGTATGTCACCAGTAACAATGTGGCCGACTGGAATACGGTGACCGCGGTGAGAGTCATGCTGCTGGTAGTGTCACCCGAGAATGTCGTCTTCGAATCAGATCAGACTTATCGCTATAACGGGCAGAATATCACTTCGAATGACAGACGTCTTCGCCAGGTGTTTTCGACCACAATAGCCTTGCGTAATTGAGAGCCTTATCATGAATTTTAACCTGCACAGAAATCAGACTGGCTTCACCCTTATTATGAGCCTGTTGATACTCGTGGTTCTGACCATACTCGGCCTTACCTCGACCCAGAGCACCCGTACCGAAGTCGCCATGGCCGGTAACCTGCGTGAATCAGACATGGCTTTCCAGGTCGCTGAGATGGGATTGAGCTCAGGAGAAGAGTTCATTCAGACTAACGTATCCAATACCTCGTTTAACGATAGTAACGGGCTTATTTCGAAAACAGGCTATGACCCCGACTATTTCGACACGACCAGCTGGAGTAGCGTCCAAACCTCAACAGCGACCATTGCGAATGTCTACACTCAGCCAAAATATATCATCAAGTATCTGGGCGATCGCTCCCAAAATGAAGTTGCACTGGTGAATATCGGCGGATATGGCACCGCACAGCCGGGGATCACAGTGTCTAATTATCGGGTAACCGCCAAAGGCAGCGGGCAAACTGACAGCGCCGCAAGAATGATCCAATCCTATTATGGAAAAGACTAATCTCATGACAGAGGACAAGACAATGAACAGCAGAAATCTATTTCTGAAGTTTTTTCAAACAACTGTACTGAGCAGTGCCATTTTACTCAGCAGTAATGTTTATGGCGCTCCCGGGACGTTGCCTAAATCCCCTCTGTTTCTGACCAATGCGGTCGAACCAAATATATTCTTTACCCTGGATGATTCCGGCAGCATGGACTGGGAGCATATGCTACAGACAGGCGTCTCTTCATTCGTTATCGATAGTGGATCACCTAATATGTTTTCATACTGGAGAGACTACTGGCATCCTGACTGGTACTCTGACCGCTATATCATCCCGCCTGCTAACTGGACACACTCCAACCCTGCCATCACCCAGGATGATGAGATATGGGTCGTAAGAAACCATAATGCCAACAAGATTTTTTATAATCCTGATCTGACCTATACCCCGTGGAAAGGTACTGATGCTAGCGGAAACCCTTTATACACGAATGCAGACCCAACAAAGGTTTTAAGGGATACAAAAAACCCACTCAGCTCAACTACCGACATCACTCAAAATTTTGATTATTTTGATTATGCAGATACCAATGGCTGGCTACTTAACTCACTCTATATACCGAGCTACTTTACCTGGACAGACAGTAATGGTAATGGAAGGATCGACTCTTCCGATGCCCATACTTTAATTGAGATCAGGCCCGCCACCAGCTCTTACCCTTCTGGTAGAAATTACACCGATGAAATGCAGAATTTTGCCAACTGGTTTCAGTATTATCGAAAAAAAGAATATGCGGCCAAAGCAGCTATAGGAGCCGTTATCAATAATACCGATGCAACTCGTATGGGGCTGGATGTTTTCAACACTGGCCACCTGGTTGACATTAAGTCAATGTCAACCCCTGCTAACAAGCTAAGTCTTTTAACCACGTTCTATAACACCGCATCTAGTGGAGGCACACCGGCTAGAAAATCGTTAAAACGCGTAGGCGACTACTTTAAAACAACTGGAAGTTCCGCCCCCATCCTATCATCATCAACTGGTGGGGAGTGCCAGCAGAACTTTAATATACTGATGACTGACGGTTTCTGGAATGGCCCCAATACAACAATTGGAAATGAAGATGCCAGCCCATCGACATCTGATACTCTATTCGATGGCAGCTCTTCTGAGTCTAATGATGGAGGCAATTACGAAGATACTCACTCAGGCACACTTGCCGATGTCGCTATGTTTTATTATGAAAATGATCTACGCAGCGACCTGCTTGATAACGTGCCGGTAAATGCATCGATTGACCAGGCCAAACACCAGCACCTGGTAACTTACTCTATATCCTTTGGCTTAACCGGTTCCCTGGACTCTACGACAGTCAGCCCTCTCGACACTGGCTTTTCCTGGCCAAATCCATTTCTCAACGACCCAAATAAAGTAGATGATCTATGGCATGCCGCTTACAATTCAAGAGGTCAGTTTTTAAGTGCACAAAATCCTGCCGAACTTGAAGCTGCACTCAGCAGAACGCTTAAAGACATCTCGGAAAGAACGGATTCTGCGGCTGCAGTAGCCGTCAACTCTGCCCGCCTGACATCACAATCCGTGGTCTACCTGGCTCAGTTCAACTCCAATGGCTGGCAGGGCAATCTTCAGGCAAAAACCATCATAGATCTCAATCTGGGAACACTTAGTGCCACACCCAAATGGGAAACCAATCCATTACTGACCGCAAGAGACCTGTCCACTGACCCTCGACAAATTATTACCTATAACGGCACCAAAGGTGTTCCTTTCCGCTGGGATACCACAGCATTAAGTACTGCTATGATGGATGATTTAAAAACCAGCGCCAGTGGCGTAGCGGACGCAAATGCAGAAGCCCGCTTAAATTATTTACGCGGTGATCGCTCCAATGAAGGCAAAGGCCTGCAGCTCAGATCAAGATTAAGCATTCTTGGTGACATCGTTAACTCCGGTCCCGTTTTTGTCGGTGAACCAGACCTCAACTGGCCCGACACATCACCATTCCCAACCACTCAGGGAACCCGGTACTCTGATTTCAAAAAAGGAGCCGCAAAAAATCGAACAAAAGTCGTCTACGTTGGCGCTAACGATGGATTCCTGCATGCCTTTGATGATAATACAGGGAAAGAGCTGTTTGCTTATGCACCTAATCTGTTAAGTAGCACTGATGTTTCCAGTGGGCTCCATTTTTTAACCAGCCCGAATTACACTCACAACTGGTATATTGATCTCACTCCGACACTGTCCGATGTCAAAATAACGTCCAATTCAGGAACTGGCTGGCATACGGTTCTGGTGGGAGCGCTAGGTGCCGGCGGAAGAGGCCTGTTTGCACTGAATGTAACCGATCCCGCTACCTTCTTAGAGTCGAGTGCGGCTGATATCGCGCTTTGGGAGTTCAGCAACGCTAATGACAGTGACCTCGGGTACACCTATAGCCGACCGGCCATTGCCCTGACTAACAGCGGTCGTTGGGTCGCTATATTCGGAAATGGCTATAATGACACCGGCTCTGGAGAAGCATCCCTGTTTATTCTTGATATTGAAGCCGGAATTGATGGCTGGGTTGCTTCCGATTATCAGAAAATAAGCACGAAGGCAGGTTCTCCGACCAACCGCAATGGCCTGGCAACACCAGCACTGGCCGATGTGGATGGGAATGGCACGGTTGACCGCGTGTATGCCGGAGACCTTGAAGGCAATATGTGGGTATTCGATTTATCCAGCTCAAATAATAGTCAATGGGATGTCGCTTTTAAAACCGGCTCGACCCCCGCACCATTATTTAAAACACCTTCAGGCCAGCCAATTACTGCTAAACCGGTGCTGGCCAAACACCCCACAATACCACTTTCAACGTCACCCAGTAACTCGCCTAACCTGATGGTTTATTTTGGTACAGGCTCTTATCTGGTTGAGACGGATAAAACGAACACTACGGTACAATCTTTTTACGGCGTATGGGATCAGAGCGACAAAGCTTTAAGTCGCAGCAATCTGATTCAACAAACATTCAAGCCGGCTTTTACCAATCGTGTCCTTACCAGAAATTTTGTGGACTACTCGAGCGACTATGGTTGGTGGTTCGATCTACCTGCAGCAGGGGAGAGATCCGTCACCTCTTCTATTGCCAGGACAGACACCGTCTTTTTCAACTCCTTCATTCCTCTGACTGACCCCTGCTCTATCGGTGGCTTCGGCTTCAGGTTTACTGTTGACATGGCCACTGGGGGCTCACCAAAAGAAGCCGTTGCCGATCATAATAACGATGGCACTATCAGCCCGCTGGATAATATTGAAGACCCGAATGAGGTCATTGCAGCGATTAAGCAGGACGGCTATCTGCCTGAACCGGTTTTTATCGAGGATCTGGTCTTTACCGGTGAAGTCGCAGAAAAAATAAAGAAACAACCTTTTATTCCAACAGGCCGATTCTCATGGCAGGAGCTAATAAAGAAATGATCACTATTTTATCCTTAATCAGGCGATTGAGCCCTGCTTTACTGCTTTTGAGTATTACTTATGCATCTGCAAGCTCTCATTTTCAGATGGCAGGAACGGTTTATCAAATCAACAGCCAGACTATCAATGTCAGTGATCGTCAATATTTGATAAGCCCTACGGTGAAAGTTTACTCTGCCGAAAACCGACCCATTCCTATATCGGAAATATTTTTAAACGATATGGTTGCTCTTGATTTCATTACCCTCGGTGACAACCAAATGGTAGACACAATCCATAAGATAGATGATCCAGAGGCCTCTTTTGCCCGTCCTGAAGAGAGAATCCGCAATGAAAGATAGAACCGAAAAAGGCTTCACCCTGATCGAACTCATGATGGCCCTCGGCATCATGGGAATACTGGCAGTGGTGGCGGCGGGTTACTTTGGCGATAGCGCCGTTTCCGCCAAACGCACAGATGCACGCGCTGGACTCCAGACCACGGCGATCACGCTGGAAAAATGTAAAAGCCTGTATGGCAGTTATAACAGCGCTAACTGCTCGATTACGAATGGCAGCTCCGTTCCCAGTCATGACGGCCTCTACTCGATTGCCGTGACCAGTGCAGCTTCAACCTTCACCCTGACCGCAACCCCCTCAAGTGGTTCATCCCAGAACAACGATAGCAACTGCACCAGTTTGATCCTGAATAACCTGGGCAAACAATCCGGCACCGGCAGCGACCCTACGACCTGCTGGTAAGTTAAATCAGTTACCTTTCCAAATCAGGGCTCTGATATAATCAGCAGCCCCTTTTTTTTTATGTTGCCCAACTATGACCAGAAAAGCTGCAGCCCTGATTTCCGGCGGTCTCGACTCGTTACTCGCCGCCAAAGCTATCCAGCAACAGGGCATTCATGTTGAAGGCATCAATTTCTTCACCGGGTTCTGTGTCGAAGGCCATACCCATGCCATCCGCAAACAGGATAAAGACAAGCCCAAACGTAACAATGCCTTATGGGTTGCCGAGCAGCTCGGGATCAAACTACATATCATCGACATCGTTGACGAGTATAAAGATGTCGTCATCAACCCCAAACACGGCTACGGCGCAAACCTGAATCCCTGTCTAGACTGCAAGATCTTCATGGTGCAAAAAGCTCACGAATGGATCCAGAAAAAAGGCTTCGATTTCCTCATCACCGGCGAAGTGATCGGACAAAGGCCAATGTCACAGCGCAAACAGACTATGCCTATCGTGGCTCAGGAATCCGGCGCAGAAGATTTGCTGCTGCGTCCTTTATGCGCGAAAAACCTGCCACCCACCAGACCGGAACTGGAAGGCTGGGTTGATCGTGAATTGCTGCATGACTTTTCGGGACGTTCACGCAAGCCCCAGATGGCACTGGCCAGACACTTCGGGTTTGAAGATTACGCTCAACCCGCCGGTGGCTGCTGCTTTCTCACCGATGAAAACTATTCCGTCAAGCTGCAGGATCTGTGGACCAATCGGGGACATAAAAAATACGACCTGGATGACATCATGTTGCTCAAGGTTGGCAGGCACATCCGCCCGCACAAATCCTACAAACTGATCATCTCTCGTGAAGAAGGCGAAACACGTTTTTTAAGCGGTTACAAAAAGCAGTTTCAGTCGATAAAAACCATCAGTCACGCCGGTCCGCTGGCACTGATAGAGGGCGCCACGCTGAACGCCGAACAGATCAGACTGGCCTGTGCCATCGTTGCCCGCTTCAGTAAGGGGAAAAGTAGTGAGCAGGTGGAGTTAACCTATAGCGCTGCTGGTGGAGAGCCGGAAACCATTCACGTCAGCCCACTGCCGGCGCATGAAATTCCCCAGCACTGGTATCTGCTCTGATGCAGACTATCAAGGTCGATGCCAGACGCCTGCTCTGCCCGATGCCGGTGATACGCCTGCAGGATGCGATGGAGCCCTTACCTGTCGGCAGTCAGGTGATCATTACCTGCACCGATCCCGGGGTAAAAAATGACATTCCGGCCTGGAGCCGAATCAACGGTCAGAGCGTGTTAAACATTCAGGAACAGGATCATGAAATCATCATCACCGTGCAGAAAGACAGTAACGAGTAGGCTGCGCATCCAGTCCGCTGACAACACACTCAATCGCCATGCAAGACATTAACCGACAGCAAACGATACAAAAAGTCACCTATACCGGGATAGCGGTCAATGTATTGCTGTCGCTGGCGCAGATTATTTCTGGAGTACTGTATCACTCACAGGCCCTGCTGGCCGACGGTCTGCACACTCTGGCCGATTTGATCAGCGATTTTGTGGTATTGATCAGCGCCCATCACGCCGCTAAAGATGCCGATGATGACCATCCCTACGGACACGGACGCATCGAAACCCTGACCTCAATTTTCCTCGGCCTGGCCCTGATCGGGGTTGCCCTTGGCATCGGCTACAAAGGCGTACAAACCCTGGCCGACCCCATCTCCACCAGCGTCGACAGCTTTGCACTGGGGTTTGCCTTTCTGGCCATCTTCAGTAAGGAGTTCCTGTATCGATACACCGTAAAAGCCGCGCGAAAAATCAAATCCTCGCTACTGGAAAGTAATGCGCTGCACCATCGTTCGGATGTGTTTTCTTCGATTGTGGTGGTAATAGGTATTGGCGCCCAGCTTGCCGGTATTCAGCACATGGATGCACTGGCCGCGATCATCGTCTCGATCATGATTTCGCTGATGGGCGTCCATCTTATCAAGAAAGCGTTTGCCGAACTGGTTGACACCAGTCTGGATCAGCAACTGGTCGATCAGATCCGGGCACATATACTCAACATGGATGGCATTGTGGCCGT
>JACNJF010000150.1:21170-22268 GCA_014382695.1 Gammaproteobacteria bacterium
CCACGCTCCATTGCCAAACGCGCAGAAGCCTATCTGAACTCCACTGGAATCGCAGATACTGCTTACTTCGGCCCAGAAAACGAATTTTTTGTATTCGATGACGTTAAATGGGGCAACACCATGGGACACGTGTTCTATCAGATCGACTCTGAAGAATCCGAGTGGAACTCAGCCAAACATTACGAATCCGGCAACATGGGACATCGTCCCGGTGTTAAAGGCGGTTATTTTCCGGTACCTCCAGTCGATTCATTGCATGACCTGCGCTCGGCCATGTGCTTGGCTATCGAAGAAATGGGGCAGAAAGTTGAAGTTCATCATCACGAAGTGGCGACTGCTGGCCAGTGTGAAATTGGTGTCGCGTTCAACACCCTGGTGAAGAAGGCTGACGAAGTTCAGACCCTCAAATACTGCATCCATAACGTCGCGCACAGCTATGGCAAAACCGCCACCTTCATGCCCAAGCCGATGGTAGGCGATAATGGTAACGGCATGCACGTTCACCAGTCACTGGTAAAAGATGGCGTTAACCTGTTTTCTGGTGATGGCTACGGCGGCCTGTCTGAAACCGCACTGTTTTATATCGGCGGCATCATCAAGCATGCAAAAGCGATCAATGCCTTCGCCAACGCTTCAACCAACAGCTACAAGCGCCTGGTACCCGGCTTTGAAGCTCCGGTTATGCTGGCTTATTCTGCGCGTAACCGCTCCGCGTCTATCCGTATCCCTTTTGTCACCAACCCAAAGGCGCGCCGTGTAGAAGTACGCTTCCCGGATTCTACCGCCAACCCTTACCTCGCTTTCGCAGCGATGCTGATGGCTGGCCTCGATGGGATCAAGAACCGAATCCACCCTGGCGAAGCGATGGATAAAGATCTGTATGACCTGCCTCCCGAAGAAGAAGCAGCGATTCCACAGGTTGCCTTTTCACTGGACGAAGCGTTAAAAGCATTGAATGCCGATCGTGACTTTCTGAAAGAAGGCGGCGTATTCACCGATGACGTAATCGATAGCTATCTGCGTCTGAAAGCGGTTGAAGTCACCCGTCTACGCATGGCGACTCACCCGGTTGAGTTTGAGATGTATTACAGCCTGTAA
>JACNJF010000150.1:22844-29981 GCA_014382695.1 Gammaproteobacteria bacterium
CTAATGCTGGTGAACCATCGACTGATTACCACCGATTACTCCATCCACCCGATCATGGAAGCCGGCCAGATCAATCTGCTGGTGGAAATCCAGCCCATTGACCGGCATATGGAGATTGCCCGAGATGGGCAAAGAATCAATCAACAGATCGCCAGCCAGCAACTCGCTCGCGGCATGGCACATGAAATCAAGAACCCGCTCGGAGGCATCCGCGGTGCCGCACAATTACTGGAAGGTGAAATCACCAATCCGGCACTCAAAGAATACACTGATGTAATCATTCGCGAAGTTGACCGCTTACAGACCCTGTTGAACGATATGCTCGGCCCAAACCGGAAAATCGTTAAGACCAACATGAACATCCTTGAGGTGCTGGAACATGTGCGCAGCCTGATTCTTGCCGAATTCCCGGACAGTCAGGTGATCCGCGATTACGACCCCAGTATTCCAGAAATACTGGCCGATAAAGATCAGTTGATTCAGGCCTTTCTGAACCTGGCACGCAATGCCGCACAGGCTTTCGTACCTCTCGGCGCCAATCAGACCAGCAAGATCATCTTTAAGACACGAATTTGCCGTCAGCATACGATCGGACACCGACGCTACCGGCATGTGATGCAGATCGACATTATCGATAACGGCCCCGGTGTTGCGGATGAAGTGATCGACAACATCTTTCTCCCCATGGTCACCAATAAACCCGATGGTTCCGGCCTCGGATTACCGATAGCGCAGCAGATCATCTTTGGACACAATGGCATCATTCAGTGCCAGAGCGACCAGGATAAAACTGTTTTCACCACTCTTTTACCCCTTGAGCCAGCCACATGAACGATCAACAAGAAACCACCACCTGTATCTGGATCATCGATGATGACCAGTCCATTCGCTGGGTACTCGAAAAAGCGATGAAAAAAGCCAGTTACCGGGTCAAAACCTTCGACTCCGCTTCGGTGGCGCTTTCCAGTCTGAAACGTAAAGACGCCAGCCTGCCGGATACCATCATTTCGGACGTGCGCATGCCAGGCATCGATGGCTTTGAATTCATGAATCAGGTGCATCATTTTGATCCGGATATGCCGATCATCATCATGACCGCCTACTCTGACCTGGACACGACCGTACAGGCCTACCAGGAAGGTGCCTTCGATTATCTGTCCAAACCTTTCGATATCAAGGAAGCGCTCAACCTGGTCAAGCGTGCGGTGCAAAAACGCTTCGAAACCTCGCCCAAGGCCAGCTCCGGTGAAATCTCGAGTGAAATCATCGGCGACTCACCAGCCATACAGGATATTTTCCGCGTGATTGGTCGCCTTTCACGCTCGCATATCAGCGTGTTGATCAATGGCGAATCCGGCACCGGTAAAGAACTGGTGGCTCAGGCCCTGCACAAACATAGCCCGCGTGCGAATCAACCTTTCATCGCGATTAACACCGCCGCGATACCCAGTGAATTACTCGAATCCGAATTATTTGGACATGAAAAAGGCTCTTTCACCGGCGCACAAAGTCTGCACAAGGGACGCTTTGAGCAGGCCAATGGCGGCACTTTGTTTCTGGATGAAATCGGCGACATGCCGATGGCGCTACAAACACGCCTGCTACGGGTGCTGGCGGAAGGAGAGTTTTTCCGCGTCGGCGGCATCACCGCGATTCATGCCGATGTACGCATCATTGCCGCAACCCATCAGAACCTGCAGGAACTGGTCGCTCAGGGGCGCTTTCGAGAAGATCTGTATCACCGCCTGAATGTGATTAAAATTCACCTGCCCGCGCTGCGCGATCGCAAGGAAGACATTCCATTGCTACTGAATCATTTTATGCAGCAATCAGCGCTCGAACTCAACGAACCCACCAAGTCACTGCAAAAGGACGTCGTCGACTATCTGTGCAGCCTGAAATGGAGTGGCAACGTACGCCAGATCGAGAATACCTGTCGCTGGTTCAGCGTCATGGCCACTGGCAACACGATTCAAATGAGCGACCTGCCGGAAGAGCTTAAATCGTCGGCAATCATTTCCGGCAGCAGCTCCAGCTCTGGCGAAAAAACTCTGCCTGAGCAGCTGAACTGGACCGATCTATTACAGGAATGGGCGCAACATCAGTTAAACACCGGTAAAGAGAATATCCTTTACAAGGCACAGCCACTGTTTGAAAAAACCCTGCTGGAGTGTGCCCTGGAGAAAACCGGCGGACGTAAGATTGAAGCCGCGAAACTACTGGGCTGGGGCCGAAACACCCTCACGCGTAAATTGAAGGAACTGTATAGCGAACCCGCAGAATAACAGCAGACTGTTACAGAAAAATAACAGGGGCACTCTGCCAGAGTCTTTAACTACCCTGATCGCTGCTGACCGCTTTTGGATAACGGGTAATACAGTTCATGTAGGCCTGCTCCAGCGTATCAGCGCTGAAGGTCTGCAGACAGGCCTGCGGAGAGCCTTCAAATACGATTCGGCCCTGATGTAGAATCCCGAACTGATCACTGATCTCTTCCGCATCGGCCAGCATATGGGTGCTATAAAAGATAGTGCGCTGGTTTGCACGCTCAACATTCAACAACTGCTTGAAATAAAATCGCGCCTTTGGATCCAGACCACTGAGCGGCTCATCCAGGATGATAAGCGGGTTATCCAGCATAAAGCAGCTGATCAGCCCCAGTTTCTGCTTCATCCCTTTGGAGTAGACCGAGGCCTTCAACTCAAGCTTTTGTACATCCAGGCTTAACTGCTCACACAGCTGCTCGACCCTGGACTGATTCAGGATTTTCCGGTAAACACCCGCCACAAAGTGCAGGTATTGCCAGCCCGTCACCTCTCTTTTGATATCGAATTTTTCAGGCAGGTAGGACAGTCGCTGACGCGCAGCCACCTGGCGCCGATCAACACCACCAATCTTGACACTTCCGGACTCGATATTGCGGATCAGATCCAGAATGATCTTGATCAGGGTCGACTTACCAGCCCCGTTTTCACCCGCCAGCGCATAATACTGCTGCTCTGCTATATGCAGATCCAGCTCGCGTAAAATTTGGTTACCACCAATCTGATAACTTAAACCTCTAATGTCCAGCATTTTAAGTTGCTCATAAAAAAGGCCCGCTTAGCAGGCCTTTTTCAATTCAGCTCTCGATTACAGACGGAAAGCCATGTTGTAACGCTCACCATCAGCGTAAGTCGCTGCCGCAGTATCCGCTGTGGTCGCAGAACCTTTCATCGTATTATCATTTAGGCCCGATTGGATACGGCCCGCAGCCGGATCACCATCATCCAGTCTGGCTTCGATGATTTTCGCGATCGGCCCTTCAATCTGACCGAAGATGGTGACGTGGCCAGCAATGCCAAGTGAGCTATCCTGAATACCGATCAAACCGCCATACGCATTCGAAGGACGGGTGGTTTCGGTACCGCCACCAGGCACCAGACCGGCGGCCCGCAGATGGGCAAAAAACTTTTCCGACTCGAGAGCACCGGCCGTCGTCAACGCAGGCGTCACTGTCACATTCCAGGCACCCTCAACGGTTCCCACGCCATTGCCGTTCACTTGTGCATCAGGAATCAACGAATACACATCAAATCGATCTTTGGCACCACTGTCATCGCCCGGTAACTGCAGATAACGATCCTGATAGGAAAACATAGCGGCCGCGATACCGGCGTTATCCGATTCGATACGCTTGAGCTTGGCGTTGGTAATCATTTCCTGTCCTTTTAGCACGCCGCCGATTAGCAGCCCCACGATGACCAGCACGATGGCGATCTCGACCAGCGTAAAACCTTTATTGGATTGAATTTTCATTTTGATTCCTGTGTATGTTTTAATAATGATTATATTAAAGCAATTTAAGTGCCAACTGGCGAAACCCCATGATTAGCAAAGCCATCGCCTATTAACCTAAACTCAACATCATGGCTTCTGTTTACTTTTCAACAGTGATTGTTGAATTTTCAACAGCCTGCTCTGCAAAAACCGTATTTCATCACGGTCTTCGATCTCCCCACTCTGCAACATCGATGAGATCAGTAACTGGGCGGATTCCAGTTCATTCAGTTCATCCAGTAACACCAGCTTCATATCCCTGGCCCAGAAGGGTATTTTAATGGTTCCAGGTAGCGCGGCAATCCGTTCGGCCACCTCGAGTGCCGCTGGCAAGTCATTCAACTGATGTTTGAGCAACAGACAGGCCTCTGTCATACGTCGCCAGTGCTGTGCAGGATTAAGCCGGAATAGCTCGCTGATCACGGCCACCATCTGTCTGATTTGCACATCAGACTTTACCTGGCTATACACACGCGCGGCTAAAAAGCCCGGGTATTCCGACTCTGGATTTAACCGGTACAGGGTCAGCAGCCAGTCGCTCAGGCGCTGATAATCGAGGTGGCTGTAACTGATGTGCTGCCCCTTCTGATTATCATGTAACTGCAGTCCGATGGTTAACAGATAACTCATCAACTGGCCTGAGCCTAAACTGATCGAGCGATAGAACTCGACATCAAGCGGCGCTTTTAGCTGACTAAACGAAGCTACCGATGCCTGCCGGTTTTGATGATGAAAAGCCAGCTGGACACTGAAAAACAGCACCAGCCCGATCACAAGCATCGTTGGCAGCTGGCTTAACTTGCGCTCTCTGAGACTCACGCCCGACCAAGCTCTTTGCGATAAAAATCGATCAGTATCACAAACTGGATAAAGCCACTGTAAACCACCACCGTGAGTAACTGTGTCGACAGCAGGCTAACCTTATCCGCCGCCTCAAACAGAACATCATTCTGCGCAAACGCGTTAAAACCGGGCAATACATACTGGATGGCGTCAAACAATGTCTGTGCCAGCTGAAAGCCTTTTTCCTCTTCATAAAAATGCGAAGACTGGGTCAGAATCAGAGCGATCAACGGGGTTAGTTTGGCCAGTAGATATATCGCGATGGTGAAAATCACCGCCACCGGTAGTTTCTCCAGACTGATAATCGCCAGCAACGCAAACTGGCCGACCAGCAGCATTTCGATCAGGGTTGCCAAAGACCAGTAGCTGGCCAGCTGGAGGTTTCCCAGTAGTAGCATCAATAAAAATACCGGCAACATCAGGGTCAGCGCAAACACCAGCAATACCATAAACTGTGCCAGAACATACTGCCAGCGTGCGACCGGCATCGCCAGCAGTCGATCAAACTGGGTTAATTCATAATCCTGCGACACCTGATGGCAGACACTGATGATCAGCAGCAGGATCAGGCTGTAGCGCAAAAAATCGGCCACAACGGCCAGTGCAATCGTATCGCTATTGAGTATCGCCAGCTCGGCGATAAAGCGACTGCCAAGGAAGGCCACGCTGAGTAAGCCGCACAGCAACAACAGGATTCTGAGGTTTATTATTCCCAGAAGCTGGTAGCGAAACAATGCTATAGTTTGATCAATCAAAATGAACTCTCAATCGTTACTCAGTCGATAGTTACCAAAGCTTAATGAAACCAATCAAGTTCCTGTTACAGTTTGAGCAGCAAATACTGGCTTCATTGTTATTACTGCTACACAGCCTGATCTGGATCATCAAGAACCCGGCTCTGCATTCAGCCTTTACCGTTGTATTGTATGGCCTGTTTTTAATGTGGCAACCGTTATGGAATAAAGATAAAAATCTAAACAGCGCAACCACCCTGCCACCCATTCTACTGCTGTTTGTATTCAGCTACTTTTACCCGAATGAATCACTGGTTTTATTCAGCCTGCTGATCGCCGGACTGATTGGCAGTCGACTGTTCAGCTTTACCACCACTCGCAGTTTTGACCTGCTCGCGCTGTCGATACTGATCATCGAAACATCGATAGGGATCATACCTTTAACCTTCCGTCAGATAAATCTACCGCCTCAGTTTGATTCCTATATACAGCCCATTGTACTGATCCCCATATTGCTATTTTTCTTTGCCCCGGTACCCGATCGCTCTCATCAGACCCGCAGTCAGATCGATCTGATGCATGGCGTATTAACCACTACGCTGGTGTTTCTGGTATTACTCGGCGGTATCGTGATCAATATCCTGTACGGTGTTGACTACATTGAAGGACTGTTGCTGACTGTTTTTATCGTATCCACCCTGGCGCTGGGTATCAGCTGGTTCTGGAACCCGAGTATCGGCCACTCCGGCATCGGGGTATTGTGGAACCGTTACGCGATGACCATCGGCGGACCGTTTGAAACCTGGATTAATACCCTCACCACCCTGATCGAAGAACCCTATATATCGGCCAATGAATTCCTTCAGGCTGCCTGCGATCATCTGGTGGATAACGACTGGTTGAACGCCATCCAGTGGCAGTTCAACACCTTTTCCATCGCTGCCGGGCAAAAGAAAGGGGTGATTTTTTCGCATAATCTATCGGCAAAACTACAGGTTACGATATACTTTAAGTCGAATCCCGGCCAGGCGCTGCGCCAGCACACCATACTACTCATCCGTATGGCTTATCAGTTTTACCTTTCCAAGGTGAATCAGGAAAAAATGCGCGCCGAAGAACACTTTGAAACCATCCATCATACCGGCGCGCGCCTGACCCATGACATCAAAAATATCCTGCAATCGATCAAGACCTCGATCAATATTGTTCAATTCAAGTCAGATGAAAAGCAGCCTCAGGCCTTTAAGCTATTGCAACAAAACCTGAACCAGATCAGCACACGCCTGGAGTCGACCCTGTCCAAGCTGAAATCACCCGAACTCTCCAGCTCCTATCAACTGGTCAGTATTCAACAATGGCTGGAAAACTTCAAACAGACTAACCATCAGGATGAGGTGTCGTTTCATGCCGACATCCAGCAAAACCATCAGATCCCTTCCGACCTGTTCGATAGCGTGATCAATAACCTGCTGGTGAATGCACTAAACAAGGATGACAGCCAGCACATCATCGTAGACCTGACGGCCAACAGCGAAATGATCGTGGTCACCGTGTGTGATGATGGCAGCCCGATTGAACAGGAGCTGGAGAATCAACTGTTTAACAAGCCCGTATCCTCCGGCAAGGGCATGGGTATCGGCCTGTATCAGTCAGCCTTTATGGCCAGAACTTTCAATTACGAACTGGAACTGGCGAGCAATCAGAGCGGCAAGGTTTGCTTCAGCCTGTTTCAGCATCTGGC
>JACNJF010000093.1 GCA_014382695.1 Gammaproteobacteria bacterium
CTAAGTAGTACCACGGAAATGGATAAAATCAGGGCTAGTGCGCGTTTAATCGGTTTCATGATGAATTTCCTTGCAGAATTTTGATGTCTCAAACAGAGGCTGCTTGAGTTGGACAAGCATAGCATGAAGCGCACTTTAGAAAATATCAAAGGATTCATATTTTGGCGCAGTTGGTATCAGCCGATGAGCTAGCGTGCAAGCAGCATGCTGTCGTTCAGGCGGGAGCGGCGGCAAATAAGTAGGCATTGCGTAAGCGCTTTGTTCTTGTTACAACATCGCCATAAAAATCAGAATTCAGCAGATTTCGCATTCATGCCTGTCCCATCAAATAAATATGATAAATCCCTGCGCTGGGCGCTTTCGCTCACCCGGTGCGCGACTTATGCCGTCCTGTTGCTGCTGAGTTTGTGTACGTTGCCGGTATCTGCGGCTGCCGTGGCTGATAATCAGAATTATCTGCGCTTTGGTGTATTGCCATTGCAGAGTCCGACCAAGCTGGCCAGCATGTTTCTGCCGGTAACTGACTATCTGGGTAAAAAACTGGGGCGCCCGGTGCAATTTGTGACCGCTCCGAATTTCTCCAGTTTTATGCAGCGCGTGGCGCGGCGTGAGTATGACCTGATCTATCTTAACCCGTTGCTGTATCGGCGTTCGCGTGAGTCCGGATATCGCGCTATCGTCAAGGTGGCGGATGAGCCCTTTACCGGAATTCTGGTAGTGCAAAAAAATTCACCGATCAAGTCGCTCTCAGCGCAATCTCTGCCGCCGGGAACCCGCATCGGATTTCCCGATCCAGATGCGTTTGCGGCTACCGTAATGACGCGTCAGTATCTGCAGAATCTGGGCATAGATGTGGAGCAGCAGATGCATGTACAGTACTTTGGTTCGCAGGATTCTGCGTTACTCGCGTTGCACTCCAGCCTGGTCGATATTATCGGTACCTGGCGGCCTTCTTTTCGCTCCATGCCACAGGCCATGCAGCAGTCTTTAACCATTATCGCCGAAACCCCACCGCAGCCGCAGATGCCGATTGCACTGGTGGCCGATCTGGCACCCGAGCTAAGTGACAAAATCCGTCAGGTGCTGCTGCAGATGAGTAGCGACAGTGAAGGCGCCGGGATCGTCGCACGGCTTGGTTTCAGCAGAGGGTTTGAGCTGGCCAGCGATGCCGAATATCTGGAGCTGGGCGAGTGAGTACAGCGCAGAAAAACGACCGGATCGATTCAGTATCGCCCGCGCTACATCGCTTTCGTGGCCTGTTTCACACCTTACGTGCCCGTCTCATCGTATCCGTAGCGCTGGTGCATGTGGTTTTGATGGGGATGTTCACCTGGGAAGCGGTAGATCGGCAGTCACAGGAGTTGCGTCAGGAACTGATTCACCAGGCGGATTCACTCGCCAGTCTGATGGTGGTGGCGACCACGAATGCATTGCTGGCTGAAGATCTGGCTTCGCTGGCGGAAGTGACGCGGCGGGTGAATGCGCTGGATGATGTGGCCTATGGCGAAATCGTCGATATCCGGGGTTATGTGATGGCGAGTACTCGGGACGGTCGAGTCGGGCAGAAACTGGCGCGCATGCGTACCCATCGGGACAGGTTTCCGTTGCCGAAAGGGGACAGTGTGCTGGATTTTGTCGAAGCGGTTCGTGTCGGCGATCAGGAAGCGGGCTATGTGATGCTGGGGTTGTCTACCCGTAATCTTGATCAGGAGCTGGCGGCAAGCAGAAATCAGGGGGCATTGTATATAGCACTGGCCTTGATCATTGGAAGCTTTGTGGCCTGGCTGTTATCGCTCGCGGTGACGCGCAATCTGCAGGAGCTGACAGTCGCGGCGGACAGGATTGCCGGTGGAGATTTGAACGTGCGTGTCAAAGTCCGCGGTCAGGATGAAACCAGCATGCTGGCACGTGCTTTTAATAGTATGGTGCTCTCGTTACAACACAGTG
This sequence comes from Gammaproteobacteria bacterium, assembly GCA_014382695.1. Taxonomy (GTDB): domain Bacteria; phylum Pseudomonadota; class Gammaproteobacteria; genus JACNJF01. The sequence continues at coordinate 1,948 of JACNJF010000093.1, forward strand.
CACAGGCGATTGAAAAAGAGCATCGTAAGCGCACCGATGCAGAACGCCTGGCCTGTGTAGGCGAGATGGCGGCCAGTATCGCGCATGAGATCAGAAACCCGCTGGCCGCATTGATCAATGCGATGAAGCTGCTGGGTAGTCCGGGGCTGGCGGAAGATGATCATCAGGAAGTGGTACAGATCGTGAATAGCGAATCGTATCGGCTGCAGCGTATCTTAAACGAATTTCTGGCCTTTGCGCGTTTGCCGGAAGCGGTACTGACGGCCGCTGATGTGACCGAGCTGATCACGCAAACGATCCAGCAGGTGAAGCGTGATCCGGCCTGTCGAGAAAATATTCGTATTGAAACTCGCTTTGAGGATGTGACTCCCTGTCTGTTTGATCGCGATCAGATGCGTCAGGTATTGCTCAATCTGATGATGAATGCGTTACAGGCGATCTCGGCCAGTGGTCATCTAACGCTGCAGGTTAAGCGCCAGGGTGAACTGGTCGTAGTGAGTCTGGTGGATGATGGTTGTGGGATCAAGGCGAGTCTGAAGGATGAAGTCACCATGCCATTTGTGACGGCACGTAAGGGCGGAACCGGTCTCGGCCTGTCGGTGGTACAGCGTATACTGGTGCAACACGGCACCACCCTGAACATTAGCAGTGAGGAAGGGGTGGGAACTGAAGTTTCTTTTGAGTTGATGATAGCGCCCTGATGAAAAATATTCTTATCGTCGATGACGAGTTTTCGATTCGGAAAACTCTTGGCCTGCTGTTGAAGGCGGAGGGCTTTCAGGTGTTTGAGGCAGGCACCATAGCCGACGCATTAAAGTATTTCGATGCGCAGCTGATCGATCTGCTGATCACCGACCTGAGGCTGGGAGAAGGTACCGGCATCGATCTGCTGCAGAGTTTGCAGTCAAACGGACAGGCCACCGAAAGTATTATCATGACCGCCTATGGCAGTATCGAATCGGCGGTGGATGCGATGCGTCTGGGAGCCTACGACTATCTGACCAAGCCGATCAATCCGGATGAACTGCTGTTGCGGGTGCATAAGGTGCTGGAGCGCAAGGCATTAAAAGAAGAAGTGGCACGCCTGCACAAGGTGCTGGATGAACGTGAACAGCTGAAATCTATCGTGGCGGTGAGTCCGGCCATGCTGCGTATTCTGGAGATTGTCGAGCATATCCGGCAGCGTTCACTGCCGGTACTGATTACCGGTGAAACCGGCGCTGGAAAAGAAGTCATTGCGCAGGCCATTCATGCCAGTAGTGACCGTGCCGGTAAACCGTTTGTCGCGATCAATTGCTGCACGCTGCCGGAAGATCTGCTCGATTCCGAGCTGTTCGGTCATCTCAAAGGTTCTTACACCGGGGCCACGGATAATCGCGAAGGGCTGTTTCAGCAGGCCGATGGCGGCACCCTGTTTCTGGATGAGATCGGTGATATCAGTGCACGCCTGCAGGCCAAACTATTACGCGTGCTGCAGGAAGGAGAGGTGCGTCCAGTCGGGAGTGATGCCACGGTGAAGGTTGATGTGCGCATCATCACCGCTACCAATCGGGATCTGGAGCAGATGGTGGCGCGCAATGAGTTTCGTAGCGACCTGTTGTTCCGCATGAATGTGTTGCCGATACATCTGCCTTCGCTGCGTGAGCGGCGCGAGGATATTCTGCCTTTAGTCTGGCACTTTATTCACCTTCAGCGGCAGCAGTTAGGGCGTGATGATCTGGGTCTGAGCGCTGCGGCTGAAGATAAGCTACTGCGCTACGACTGGCCCGGCAATGTACGTCAGGTGCGCAACATCATCGAACGCAGTTTTGCGCTGTTTAGCGGTCCAGTGCTGGATGCGCATGAAATCATGATCGCTTCACCACGCCTGCCGGCAGCGGAAATCATCGAGGAAACGGCGCTGGCGCTGGAGGTGGTTGAAGCGCGCCATATCCGTGCGGTACTGGCTGCGCACGAAAATAATCAGGTGACGGCGGCACGCATTCTAGGCATCAGCCGATCTACCCTGCGGCGCAAATTAAGCCAGATGAAGTGACTCATTTTGCTACAGCAGAATTCTAAAATAGATCAGCGTTAGTATTTAAGCGAAAGCTTAACTGACTGATATACATGTATATTTCACCACTTTCCAGATTGGCACAGGGCTTGCTAACTCTGTCTATATAGCGGTTCAATCTGGAGCAACTTTTGGAAATTTTCAAAAAAACCTATGACCCTGTGATTTCACTGGCGATCATATCGGTATTAAATATATTCCTTTTTCTGGTGGTCGGTGCCTGGACCGTGGGTGGCGGCGAAACCATGATGACCGGACTGATTGCACAGTTCTTTATGGGTGACGAGTTAGCGCGTATCCCGTTCTGGAATCTGGTATTCAAACCCGATGCCGGTTACTGGAAAATCTATATCAGTCTGGGCATGTTATTTGGGGCCATAGTCGGCGCAGTACTAAGTAAGGAATTCTACTGGCGTGTGCCCAAGCATCTATCCGAATGGGTAATGATTACGATCGGTGGATTACTGATGGGAATCGGTATCCGTCTCGCCTTTGTGTGTAATGTGAGCACTTTTTTTGGACTCACCCCGCAAATGAATCTGGGCGGTTATCTGTCGGTTGTTGGCATTATTGCCGGGGCATGGGTGGGCTCGATGATCTATAAAAAAGTACTGGAGAGTTGATATGTCGATAGTCGGTCAATGTATTGCTGCCTTTGTGTTCGGATCTATCGTCGGATTTCTGGTACAACGTTCACGCTTCTGTAATACCTCTGCACTACGTGACGCCATTTTATTCAAGTCTTATCGCAATACCAAAGCGCTGCTGGTCACCATGATGATCCTGACCGTTGGTTTTACCACTTTCATGACCTTTGGTGATGGCCATCCGTTGCATTTCGATGTCGGGATAAATCAGGTCATCGGTCTGTTCCTGTTTGGTATCGGTATGGTACTGGCGGGTGCCTGTACTGTATCCACCTGGGTTAAAGCCGGGGAAGGGAATGTGGGGGCGATCTGGGCACTGCTGTTTACCTTTATCGGTATGTTTCTGTTCTCGCTGGTGTGGTCCTACAGTTACTGGCCGCCCGCTTCGGATACGATGAACGGTGAAGTGAATCTGGCCGGTCTGCAGTTTGGTTTTGCGAATGCGGCAACCCTGCAGGAGCAGACTGGAATACCCGCTATATTTTTTGGCCTGATCCAGACTGCGGTGTTGTATGCCATTTATCGCGTCATTATTCGCAAAGAACAGCGTGCCGAACAGCAACGTAGTGTGAAGCAGTCGACTGCTGCCAGCACTTCGCTATAAATGCTGCAACCTTATTAATTATTCTGCCGGAGAGATTTAAATGGGACTATTTAGCCGTAACAAAACAACAGCGCAGTCAGCCAGCGAAGCAACGAGTGAAGTGACACTGAATGGAACGAATTATCCGATCAAACAGATGGTGGATTGTCTGGGTGACTCCTGTCCGCGTCCACAGTTGATGACCAAAAAGGCACTTTCGAATGCTGCCCCCGGAGATGTCATCGAAGTCCGTATCGACAACCCGACCTCGATGGAATCGATACCGCCGATGATGCCGGAGCTACATTCCAGCCATCTGGGTACCCTCAAGGAAGACCGTTACTGGCGCGTGTTTGTGAGCCGAGATTAGGCGCATGAGTAAGTCCAGATCACATGTCTTCATGCTCACTCTTTCAATGGCGGTGACCGCGCTCACGTTCGCCAGTATTGGTTATATTTTTATCAGCCAGCCGGAATATTTGCACAAGGACCGCGAAGGTGTGCATTATTTTAGCCCCCGGGTGATCAACCCTGAATCCGGTGAAGCCATTCCGATGAACGAATTAATACACCACTTTAAGGGGGAATAAGATGGAGCTGAACCTGCAGAGCTGGATTCAGATAGGCATGTTCGTGGTTGCGATGCTGGTGATCTACATCAGTCTTACGCGTGATTCGATGTGAGGGGAAGAGGGTATGTTAAAGAAAAATATTA
>JACNJF010000074.1 GCA_014382695.1 Gammaproteobacteria bacterium
TTGGCCAAAATAATTATTACCCTCCTTAACAAATCGTGAAGTGCCCCAGCTTGATTCATTGGCCGATTGTGCCAGAGCCAGGCGGTAGGGCACGGAATCCACACGGAGCTTGAGCAATTGCCAGGCTTCGTCATTGTCCAGCTCCGTCATGCTGATGCGGTAGGATTTCGCCAGGGCAAAAAGCCATTCCTGCTCAGCCGGATCAATCGCTTTACCCTGTTTATGGCGCTTATTGATTTCCAGCAACCGCTTGCGTTGCTTTAATACCTTGCCGTTTTCAGCTTGCACAATAGGGCGCATAAAATCGAAAAAAGCCTTTTTCCTGGCCTTAACATCCTTAATGACGGCAAAATCAGGGCCTCGATTCACTATATCCACTTTTTCGACAAGTGCTTCGGCTTCCTGAACACTCTGGTTGCACGCCGCCAGAAAAACCAGGCTAAACCTGGCGATCATTGAAATTGTTTTTTTGAGTATATGGTTCATTTCAGTCCTCTCAGATTTTGATAATGACTCAATGACTTCTTACATTAGGACGGGGCAGACGCCATCAAAGCACAAATAATATCACAATCATGCTGATATCAACTGCAATGTGCTGAAACTGAAGGGTACCATCAAGCTATCTATCCGCTGCTGGTCTTTATGCTTCGGCCTTGTTCAGTACAGGCACTCAAACCAGCTAAGGCACCTATTCTTTCGCCGAAGATAAAGCAGAACAGTTACCCTGTGCCGAACCCTGATTATGCTCTACGATGTAATCCATGACACTTCCAGCGCTTAATTTAAAAGTGGGCTTTATATCCATACCACAACTTTTTAATGCCTTAGCGGTCCACTTATTACAGGTATTCATCAGGTAATAATCGCCTACACTCTTATAAAATTGACTATCTCCATAGATACCTGTTTTCAATCTTACAATCATGCCCTGTTCATCTTTATAGAAACTACTCTCAATAAAACGTATCAATGTGGAGTATTGATAACCGGTTAAACATATTTTTTCTACCCGGCTATGGGGGAAGTATTGATCGGCTTTTTCGGGAATAGCCACAACATGCATAACCGATTCTGTCGGCCAGAATATCGCTCTTATGGTTAAGCCTGAAGTAATTTCTGTTGACTGGTAAAAACCCTTATCACCCCAGCCAATTTCAATATAGGGAGCATCCTTAAACCTGGCTTTCAATTCAGGTATACGAGATTGAATCAATCTGGCAGGGATGACCAAACCGGTGTGCCAGCCATGACTGACGACAAAAATAGTATCATCGACTTCTGCATAATCACCGGCCACAGGCTGAATAACATGCGGCAAAGAAGAGCAGGCAGAAATTAATAAAGCCAGGATTAATAATGCAGCACGTTTCATGCTTATCTTTTCAGGTTTGCCAATGGACAATCATTGGGCATCCAGGCTTTATCTCTGGCACCTAATCCGTCCACTGCGGGTTCCAGACAACCTCCCAAACATGACCATCTGGATCCTGGAAGTAACCCGCATAGCCACCCCAGAACGTGTCATGAGCCGGTTTGACGATGACAGCGCCCGCAGCCTGTGCCTTTTGCATGACACTATCGACCTCAGCTTTTGAACCAACATTGTGGCCCAGCGTCATTTCGGTCGGACAAGCCGGGCTTTCCGTTATTCCGGTATCCTGACTAATACTTTTTCGCGGCCACAACGCGAGGCGCAGACCCGGTTGCAACTGGATGAACACCACCGCACCATATTCAAACTCCTGGCCATTGATACCCTCGGTTGAAAAACCCAGCCCCTCGCGATAGAAGTGCAGCGCCATTTCCAGATCGTTCACGCCTAAGGTAATTACTGTAATACGTGGTTTCAAATGGTTGCTGCCTCTAATTTTCGGCGTGATCAAAACTGCCACAGCTGCGGCACAATCAAAACCGTAGTCAAACCGACTAAAACGGTCAACGGGGCACCGATACGCAGGTAGTCTGAAAAGCGGTAGCCACCGACACCGTAGACCATCAGGTTGGTCTGATACCCTATTGGAGTGGCGAAGCTGGCAGAGGCCGCAATCATCAGGGTGATCACGAATGGCATGACACTCACTCCCAGGTTTTCAGCCGTTGTCACTGCAATCGGGAACATGATGACGGCGGCTGCATTATTGGTTGCCAGCGCTGAAAGCAATGCGGTAACTGCAAACATCAATGACAGGGATATCAGCGTGCTACCACCTGCAAGCTGAACCAGTGAAACCGCAACACTCTGCGCGGCACCCGTGGTATGCAGGGCACTGCCAAGCCCGAATGAAGCGGCGATAACGATCAAAATTTGCCAGTCAACACTGCGTCTGGCCTCACGACCGCTGGTACATCCGCCGATGATCATTAAACCTGCCGCCAGCAACGAAGCCTTGAGCATGCTGAGCAAGCCGGTTGCCACACAAACCACCATGAATGCCAGTATCATCATGGCCAGCATCGCCTTGTGGTATTGCGGCGGGTTCGCATCATCTAATTTGCTGACCAGAAAAAAATCACGTGAATTGCGCTGCTGCTCCGCGAATGAGCGGTGCGCTTCCAGCAACAGGGTATCACCGGGGCGTAGCACGATATCACCGATCTTCTGATGCACACGCTTTCCGTTACGCGCAACAGCAATGATCACGGCATTATAGAAATTTCTGAAATGCCCTTTGCAGACGCTTTTCCCTGCCAGTGGACAGCTGTCGGAAACCACGGCTTCGACCAGCACCCGATCCTGACGTGAAGACCCCAGCTTGTAGATCTGGTTCGACGCCGGTATCAGCCCCTGGATTTTTTGCAGATCGACCACCGACTCGATCACACCCGCAAACACCAGACGATCACCATCATGCAGTATTTCGTAGGAAGAAACCGCAGCCATGATCTGCCCCTGGCGCTCGATCTGGATCAGAAACATTCCCGGCAACTGGCGCAAGCCGGCCTCTTCCACCGACTTGCCGCCAAGCTTACTGCCCTGCTCAACCAGCATCTCAACCGTATATTCGCGCGCATCATCGTAGCGACTGATGGCAGGTACTCGCTCCGGTAGCAACCACTGACTACCCACCAGGATAAAACCAAACACCATCAGTGTTAGCGGAATACCCACCCATGCAAGCTCAAGCATTGACAGACCACCCGTGCCCGTCTCCCTGATCAACAGCCCGTTAACCACCAGGTTAGTACTGCTACCGATCAGGGTACAGGTGCCACCGGCAATACTGGCATAACTCAACGGGATCATCAGTTTCGATACAGACAGTCTATTGCGCTTGCTCCAGTCACTGATCGCAGGGATAAACATTGCAACCACCGGCGTATTATTTAAAAAAGCACTGATGAGCGCGACTGGAGCCATCATGCGTATTTGAGCAAATCGTAGTGATTGCGGGCGGCCCAGAACAGATTGCACGATCCAGGCGATACCACCGGTCTGGCGCAGCCCGGCGACCACCACATACAGCACACCAACCGTAACCATACCCTCGTTTGCCAGACCCGAGAGCGCCTGCTCGGGAGAAAGGACACCCGCTAACAACAGCAGGGTAAGCCCCCCGACCATCACGATATCCGCTGAATAACGGGTCAATGCCAGCGTACTGAAACACAACGTGGTAACTGCAATAGAAAACCAGCCTTCCCAGCCCATAGTATTAAGTTTTATCTGTTCTGTTTAATTGATGAGGCTGTAGAACAGGCCTCTGAAAGGATGCAGTTTCATACAGATGAGTTTTGTTATTCAGGTTAATTATCCTGCCGCTATGCAGGATGGATTTCAACTCAATTATGCACTTATTTTGCGTTTAGTTCTTTAACAAGGAAAGCGGGAATGGATTTCTACAGCACTAATTAGCCGTTCAATTTTTCGGTGTCTCCTTTTCGAGTGACCGGACTATCTTTGATTTTATATAGGTTATGTCAGACAAAGACACGCGGAAGAACTTGTTGTGGCATGGACTACCTGTAAAGATGACAAAGAGCTGGAGTGGTTAAAGTCTGCCCGCCAGTGCCTGCTCGGACCGAGTAAATAAAACGTAATATCAGACACTCATGCTCTATACGGAGCTTACTCATCTTTCCGGCGCAGGCAGGAATCCAGAAAAATTACGGCCACAGGGAGTTCTCGGTCCCGATCGGCACTGATTGCCTCGACAACAGCTCCAGCGCTGCTCGACTACACCTCGACCAGAGAGTTATATGCACCGCTCTAACTTCTGAACCCCTTCAGTCGTGTGCCGGGATGACAGCAGTTTCCCGCTTAAGTAAGCCCCCATTCTACGTTTTAAGGCTATAGATCATTGCCACAATGGCTAAAAACCTATAATTTTATATACTTTCAGCCTTTAGTCTTATGTAAACTGAACCATAGTCCTGTAAACAAAAACCCTCAAATTGAATATGATAATGTGAATACATTAGGAACCCGAACGATGAAACTTAAAAATATACTTAATCTTGCTTTACTCCTGCCGCTCTGCCTGGGGCAAACCGCGCAAGCGGCTTCGGTGGGTGTCGCCGCCACGGTTCAGGGTAATGAAATTTCAGAAACCAAACTACTTAAATCTATAGGTTTTTATTTAAAGCAAAGGGGCGCTACTGTTGACTCAATCAATGATCCAAAGATATATGAAAAAATTCGTAGTGAAGTGCTGGATCAGTTAATCGGTCAACAACTCCTCTGGAATGCAGCACAGAAAGATAACATTCTGGCAAAGGATGAAGATGTAAAAAGTGCATTTGATCAATACCAGGCCAAGTTTGACAGCCCTCTAATATTTTCCGAGAAGTTAGCCGAGTCGGGGTTTGATGAAGATTCTTTTCGTGACAACCTCAAGCAACAACTGTCAGCCAAAAAATGGTTGCAGGAAAAAGTATTAGATGCCATTACCGTGAGCGAATCAGAAATACACGATTTTTACCTGCAAAATCTATCCAAATTCACTGAAAAGGAAAAAGTGCGCCCGCGTCATATATTGACCAAGATTAGCCCTGAGGCTAATGAGATGGATATGAATATCGCGATGAGTCGCATGAGAGCAATAAAGCAGGAGCTCGACTCTGGAGCTGACTTTATTGAGCTGGCAAAACTAAAATCGCAGGATACGAGTGCCGTAGTTGGTGGTGATCTGGGATACGTTGAACGAGGTAGTCTGGTTGAGTCCTTTGAAGAAGTTGCATTCAGCCTTGCTCCCGGAGAAACATCAAAAATATTCCAAAGTAGCTTTGGTTTGCATATTGTGAAACTGGTCGATAAAAAACCACAAATCACTCATTCAGAAGCGGATATGAAGGATCAAATTGCCGCGCATATATTGAAAAATAAAGCCGCTGAAGCGGTTGAGAAAACCATCTCAAGCCTGAAGCAGGGAGCCACCATCGAGGTTAATCTGCTGTAGTATTCGAGTTAGCTTTTTTATACACCCGTTATAACCGGGTCAGAGCAGAATGTTATAGTAATAACTTCTTTCTGACCCGGTATTACTCAAAAATCAACCCTTCTAAGTCCGATGTCCAGATACCTGGCTTTAACACAAGTTTGTTCGACTACCTGTCAGGATACTTCTTATGTCGTTCAAACTTTTCAACCTTAGCGTATAAGAACTTCCATTCCATTGTTCTTGAAAAAAGGCATGCCCCAGCAATATCTATTTCACCAACTCTGTAATACCACCGTTACGTTCAAGCAGACCTTGCAATGAAAGAAAAAGCACTGTCTCGTCTGGAGCCTATTGAAACAAATCCTGGTCGATTTCAGGCAACTGACTCTCTGATGGCATTCCTGCAGACGCTTTAACTATGTGAACATCGCATCGGCTAAATGTTGTAAATACAGGGCTGGTGTGGTGTTTTTTAAAGAGCTCCACATAGTTGACATGTCCACATATATAGATATAGCCGTCAGCCGTCTGTAATCCTCGATACTCGCCAGTACG
>JACNJF010000112.1 GCA_014382695.1 Gammaproteobacteria bacterium
GAGTCTTAATAGGAGACTGCACAATGGCAAAGTATGATACTCCGATGCTTGATGAACTGGAAAACGGCCCATGGCCCAGTTTCATTTCAGGTTTCAAACGTTTACGTGACGATCACCCCGATAAACGCATCAATCAGGTCGCTGATAGTCTGTTAGGTCAGTTAGAGCATTCTTACGAAACACGTAAAGGTTACTGGAAAGGCGGTACTGTATCCGTTTTCGGTTACGGTTCAGGCATTATCCCTCGCTTCTCTGAAGTCGGTAAGGCATTCCCTGAATCAAAAGAATTCCACACTGTACGTGTTCAACCACCTGCGGGTAATCACTATACCACTGGCATGTTACGTCAACTGGCTGACAGCTGGGAAAAGTTTGGATCAGGCCTGATCACTTTCCACGGCCAGACTGGTAACATCATGTTTATCGGTGTAGACACCGTAAATACTCAGCATTTCTTTGATGATATCAACGAATATGGCTGGGATCTGGGCGGCGCAGGTCCTTGCGTTCGTACCGGTATGTCCTGTGTAGGTGCTTCACGTTGTGAACAGTCCTGCCTCGATGAGCAGAAAGTACACCGTACTCTGCAGAACAACTTCACCGACGACGTGCATCGTCCTGCATTGCCATATAAATTCAAGTTCAAGGTATCCGGTTGCGGTAACGATTGCCAGAATGCGATCGAGCGCTCTGACTTTGCAGTCATCGGTACCTGGCGCGATGAAATGAAGGTTAATCAGGAAGCGATTAAAGGCTACATGAAGACCAAGGGCCGTCAGTACATTCTGGATAACGTGGTTTCTCGCTGCCCAACTCAGGCCTTAAGCCTGAGTGATGATGACGCGCTGATCGTTGATAACAGAAACTGTGTGCGTTGCATGCACTGTCTGAATGTTCTGCCGAAGGCGCTTTCTCCTGGTGACGACAAGGGTGCCACTATTTGTGTAGGCGGAAAGCGTACGCTGAAAATCGGTGACCTGATGGGTACCGTTATCGTTCCTTTTAAGAAGCTGCAAAGCGAAGAAGATTACGAAGGTATCGTTGAACTGGCTGAAGAAATCATTGATTTCTGGGCTGAAAACGGTCTTGAACATGAGCGTTGTGGTGAAATGATCGAACGTATCGGTCTGGCAAATTTCCTTGAAGGTATCGGTGTCGATGTTGATCCAAACATGGTTAACAGCCCACGTCAAAGTTCTTACGTACGTATGGACACCTGGGACGAAGAAGCCGAAAAATGGTTCCAACGCAAAGCAGAAGCTGCTAACGCCTAGTCGTTAGTCTTCCACCTTGCACCGGTTTTATTATTAATTTTTATTTATAGGTTAAAAATATGTCAGACGCTCCACGTCCACCTATTGAATCTGGTTGCCCAGACGGCTTCCAGTACATGCATCCAATGATGCGTAAGCACTACGGCAACTGGGATTATCATGAAGATCCACGTCCTGGTGTGTTAAAGCACGTCACCAAAAGCGGTGAAGCCCTGTATACGGTTAAAGCCGGTACTCAACGTATCTTAGACGTTTACACGCTACGTCTGCTGTGCGATATCGGCGACCAGTTCGCTGATGGCCACGTACACTTCACTATTCGTAGTAACATTGAATATATGGTTGCGGATGAAGCCAAGGTAAAGCCACTGATCGACAAACTCGAATCACATGGTTTTGTCGTTGGTGGTACGCGTAACTCAGTTGCCATGATCTCTCATACACAGGGCTGGTTACACTGTGACATCCCTGGAACTGACGCCTCTGGTGTGGTCAAGTCCATGATGGATGAGCTGATCGATGAGTTCAAAAACTGGAACATGCCTAACCGTGTCCACCTGACCACTTCCTGCTGCCAGATCAACTGCGGCGGTCAGGGCGATATCGCGATCAATGTTCAGCATACCAAGCCACCCAAGATCAATCACGATCTGGTTGCTAACGTGTGCGAACGTCCTTCAGTCGTTGCGCGTTGTCCGGTTGCGGCAATTCGTCCTGCGATGGTCGATGGCAAGCCTTCACTGGAAGTTGATGAAAAGAAATGTATCTGCTGCGGCGCATGCTTTCCGCCTTGCCCTCCGATGCAGATCAACGATGCTGAGCATTCAAAACTGGCTATCTGGGTTGGTGGTAATCACTCTAACGCACGAAGCAAGCCAACGTTCCAGAAACTGGTCGCAGCGGGTATCCCGAATAACCCACCACGCTGGCCTGAAGCGACTGCGATCGTTAAGAAAATTCTTAAGGTCTATAAAGAAGACGCAAAAGACTGGGAGCGTATCAACGACTGGATCGAGCGTATTGGCTGGCCACGTTTCTTTGAACTGACTGAACTACCGTTCACCAAGTTTCATATTGATAACTGGCGCGGTGCTCGTAATAGCCTGAACGCTTCTGCTCATATCCGTTTCTAGGACGCCGGAGTTTCCAGATGAAATTTGCTATTCAAATTAATGAAGGCCCTTTCACCCATCAGGCGGCTGATACTGCGTATCAGTTTACCAAAGCCGCGCTGGAAAATGGCCACGAGATTTTTCGTGTGTTTTTCTACCACGATGGTGTGAATAACGGCACGATGTATGGTGTGCCTCCAGTGGATGACCGCAATGTTTCGGCATTGTGGTCAGAGCTGGCAGAAAAGCATGATCTGGACCTGGTTGTTTGTGTTGCCGCGGCTCAACGCCGCGGCATCATGGACGCAGACGAGGCCAAGCGTCATGGTAAGGGAGCATCGAACATCGCCCCTAAATTCCGTATATCCGGACTGGGTCAGCTGATTGAAGCCGGTATTCAGGCGGATCGTTTGCTGGTTTTTGGTGATTAGGAGTTAGTTATGTCAGTTACAAAAAAATTCGTATATATCAACAGAAAAGCTCCTTACGGCACGGTCTACGCGCTGGAATCACTCGAAGTCGTTCTAATCGGTGCGGCTTTTGAACAGGAAGTGCAACTGGTATTCGTCGATGATGGCGTTTATCAGCTCACCAAGGGTCAGTCTACCGAAGGCGTTGGAATGAAGAACTTCTCCAAAACCTATGCGGCGTTGGGAGACTATGATGTCAACCAGATCTATGTCGATGAGCAATCTCTCAAAGAGCGCGGCCTGAGCATGGACGATCTGCAGGCATTGACCTATGAAGATGAAGATGATGACTGGGCTGAAAAAAGTTCGATGCAGCTGGTTAATCGTGAACAGTTAGCCGCACTTATCGGCGATGCTGACGTACTGTTAAATTTCTAGAGGGTAGATTGATGTCAACATTACACACTGTAAACAAATCGCCTTTTGAAAGAAATTCGCTGGATACCTGTCTTTCTCTGGCTGGAAATGGATCAACCGTGCTTCTGATCGAAGATGGCGTGGCTGGTGCACTAAAGAATACAACCGCAACTCAGAGCATTTCAGATGCCATGGGTAAAGGTGTGAAATTTGCTGTACTGGGCGAAGATTTAAGTGCCCGTGGTCTGCCTGCAGACCGAATTATCGACGGCATTTCTGTTGTTGATTATACCGGATTTGTGCAGCTTGCTGCGGATCATGACAATGTTCAAAGCTGGCTGTAATCGTTTTTTTTTAATTTTTAAAGCTTAATTTTAAGCATTTTAGGAGATTTAACATGGCTCTAGAAGTAAACGGTAAAAGCTACGAAGTAGATGAAGAAGGTTACCTGGCTAACCTGAACGAGTGGAATCCTGAAGTAGCCGCCGCTCTGGCAGCTTCTGATGATGCTGAACTGACTGAAAGTCACTGGGAAGTTATTAACTTTCTGCGTGAATACTATGAAGAATATCAGATTGCTCCAGCCGTACGCGTTTTAACCAAGGCAATTGGTAAAAGACTGGGCAAGGATAAAGGTAACAGCAAGTACCTGTACGAACTGTTCCCATACGGTCCAGCCAAGCAAGCCTGTAAATACGCAGGTCTGCCTAAGCCAACTGGTTGCGTGTAAGCGTTTCCTGTTACCGGGACGTCATTTCCATCAGGATCTGACGAACCGGTTTACCACTGAAAACGGGTCAACGAAGAAAGCTCTGAATAGCTCAGGCTCACTTCAGGTGTCATTTTGCCTGAATTATTCAAAGCTTCCTTTTTAACGAACATGCCTTCTGAGAGATAGATTGTCGATGAGTACTTTTTTTGCATTGCTATTCTGGTTAGCCGCAGCGGTGATCACGCTGGGTCTGGCTTTCAAAATCAGACAATACTGGGTAACTCCAGCCCCTTTAAAGATTCCAACGACTCCTGCCCCCACCACCCGTGGCGGCGTGGTCATTCGCATGATTGAGGAAGTTGTAGTTTTCAAAAGCCTGTTCAAATCGAATAAATGGATCTGGATTTTCGGCTGGGTTTTCCACTTTTCACTACTGCTGGTATTACTTCGACATTTGCGTTATTTCCAGGAACAGCCATGGCTAATGGTCAATATCATACAACCTTTTGGTAAATATGCAGCATTCGGTATGGTGTTTGGTCTGGTCGGATTACTGGTAAGACGTATTGTGGTTGATCGTGTACGTTATATTTCCGCCCCTTCTGACTTCCTGATGCTGATAATGCTGATCTTTATCGGTATCAGTGGCCTGGTGATGCAGTATGTTGTACATCCCGATATCACCTCGGTAAAGCAGTTTTTTCTGGCCTGGATGGAGCTTAGCATCGCTGAATTACCCATCAGTACCCCACTGGTCGTTCACCTGTTACTGGTTGCGTTGCTGATGATCGTATTTCCTTTCAGCAAACTTCTGCACGCACCCGGAATATTTTTCAGCCCGACCCGAAATCAGGTCGATAACCCGCGTGAAAAGAGACATCTTTCTGCCTGGGCGGCCAAACTAGAAACCGATAATAAGGGTTAGGAGATACAGACGTGGCTGACTTTGAAACACCAGAATTATTTAAAAATATCCATGTACCTAAAATCCATCCTGGCGCCATGGCATCTAATGGACCGTTTATCGCAAAACCGGATCATCAGACGGCTCTCGGCTTTCCCGGAGAGCTTGTCGATAACTGGGAACAGAAAGCGGTTGACGCGATGGGTGTTGCGGTCAGCAAATACCGTGGCTTACGCGTATTCCTGGATTCCTGTGTAAAGTGCGGAGCCTGTACCGACAAATGTCACTATTATCTGGGCTCTTCCGACCCTAAAAATATGCCGGTAGCGCGACAGGATCTGTTCCGTTCGGTGTATCGTAAATATCATACACCGGCCGGAAAGTTTCTCAGTAAACTGGGACTGGAGTGGTTGATCGGTGCCAAAACTATGGATAAATCGGTTCTGGATGACTGGTATAACTATTTTCACCAGTGCTCCGAGTGTCGCCGCTGTTCTGTTTACTGCCCATACGGCATAGATACGGCCGAAATTACGATGGCTGCACGTGATGTCATGGCCCAGGTTGGCCTGGGCATGAAATACAGTAATGAAATCATCGGCAAGGTTTATAAGATTGGCAATAATCTCGGACTGCCTGAGCCTGCGCTGGCCGACACTCTGGAAGGACTGGAAGAAGACATCGAAGATGAAACGGGCGTCAAGGTCGAGTTACCGCTGGATCGCAAAGGTGTCGATATCCTGCTGGTGACCCCTTCCGCAGACTTCTTCGCCGAGCCACACGTTGATGGCCTGATGGGCTATGCCAAGGTGTTTCATGAAGCGGGGGTTAGCTGGACCTTAAGCTCCAAAGCTTCGGAAGCGGCTAACTTTGGTCTCTTTATCGGAAACTACGACAATATGCGCAAGATTTCATTGCGTATCCGTGAAGCCGCCATCGATCTCGGGGTTAAACGTATTGTATTCGGAGAATGTGGTCATGCCTGGCGTGTTGCTTACAGTTACCTCAATACCCTGGCCGGTCCGTTTGATTTTCTCGATCAGAATTATCCGATTCCCCAGCATATCTGTGAATTCACCTATGATTTGATCAAAA
>JACNJF010000159.1 GCA_014382695.1 Gammaproteobacteria bacterium
AAAATATTTCAACATTTGCCTGCTCGGAAACGATCGATTTGGCGAGGCACTCGACCTGCTTGAGTCAAAATCAGTACATGCTAAATCGATAAAAATATATCGCTTCAAACAGTCCGACTCCGTCGATGTCGCCTGCCAGATGCTGTTTATCGATAC
Source organism: Gammaproteobacteria bacterium (assembly GCA_014382695.1). Taxonomy (GTDB): domain Bacteria; phylum Pseudomonadota; class Gammaproteobacteria; genus JACNJF01. The sequence continues at coordinate 157 of JACNJF010000159.1, forward strand.
ATCCAAAAAGGCTTTCGAGGTCTCAATTCTCAAAAAACTTGGGGCTGAACCCGTCCTCACCCTGGGTGAGACCGAACAGTTTGCTGAAAACGGGGGGATGATTCAATTTACCGTCGAAGGTAAACGCATCGGCTTTAAAATCAATGACAATCAGGCGAAGCTTTCCAAACTTAAAATCTCTGCACCACTGTTACAGCTTGCAACCATCGTCGAGACAACGGAATAGCCCTATGAATTTTCTGAACAAACTGAGTATCGCGCAGAAACTTCGACGCATGATCCTGTTAACCAGCGGGGGTGCCCTGTTGATCGCCTCACTGGTGTATATCGCCATCGACCTGATTTCCTACCGTCAGAGTATGATCGACCGCACCTCGGTGCTAGCAGAGTTCATCGCTATCAATACCTCGGCTTCGTTAGTTTTTGAAGATGAAGAAACAGCGAACACTCTATTGAATTCACTCAGCGCCGAAAAAATCGTTACCGCTGCCAGTATCTTCCGCGAAAATGGTTCTTTGTTCAGACACTACAGTGTGAATAATTCGCTGCAGCACGAAATGCTGGAACATGAGCTGCAAATGCGCGATTTAATTCTCCAGTCAGGCAAGCCTGAATTCTATGAGCACATGCGCGGTTTGGACCTGCTCGCCCCCATCATACTGGATCAGCAGGCGGTTGGCTTTGTTCATATTGAAACCAGCTATAACCTGCTCTACCAGCGACTTGCCGAATTCATTGTGATCGTATTAATCCTTTTTCTAATCATCATGCGCGGGGTTCATCTGATTTCTTACACTCTACAGCGGCGTATTACAGGCCCGATAAACACCCTGGTTGCCGGTATGAAGCAGGTTAGCAGGCATCAAACCTTTAATATCCGTCTGCCACCGGGAGAGCAGGATGAAGTGGGCATGCTGATCCATGGCTTCAATGACATGCTGGGGCAGATTGAAGAACGCGATAATAAACTTGCGGCCTTTCGCGACAGTTTACAGCAGCAGGTAGAAGAAAGGACGGCGAGTCTTCAGGAAGCCAAAGAGGTGGCAGAGTCCGCCAGTCGTGCCAAGAGTGAATTTCTAGCCACCATGAGTCATGAAATCCGCACCCCGATGAATGGTGTTCTGGGGATGACTGAATTATTGCTGGCAAGTGACTTAAACGAACGTCAGCAGCACTTTGCCGAAACCATTCGCCGCTCCGGCGATTCCCTGCTGTTAATCATTAATGACATACTCGATTTCTCCAAGATAGAAGCCGGTAAATTTGAACTGGATAAACATGACTTCAACCTGCGTAATCTGCTGGAAGATACCGCCGAATTGCTGGCGGAACGTGCCCACGTCAAAGGTCTGGACCTGACTCCACTTTTACCTCTCGACCCCTATTTTATGGTGCATAGCGATGAAAACCGCTTGCGTCAGGTGCTGATCAACCTGATCGGCAATGCCATCAAATTTACCGATAGCGGTGAAATTATTCTGCGGCTGAACAAGGTTGCAGAAAGCGAACTGGAACTAAGCTTTGAATTTGCCGTGATCGATAGCGGCATCGGCATGACCCCTGCTCAGCAGCAGGGTATTTTCGAAGCCTTTACCCAGGGGGACAGCTCCACCACACGTAACTATGGTGGTACCGGACTTGGTCTGGCGATCTCGCACCAGCTGGTTGGGCTATTTGGTGGTCAGCTGGGGGTCAACAGTACAGAGGGTAAAGGTTCCAGCTTCTTTTTCACACTAACATTTAAGCGCGCCAGTAGCGTCATTGAGAATCCTGTAAACACTACCCCGCTCGCCGGTAAACGGGTGCTTATCGTGGACGACAATGCCACTAATCGAGAGATTCTGCATAATCAATGTCAGGCCTGGGGCATGCTGGACGACTGCGTAGAAAGCGGGGTTAAAGCACTCGATAGATTGCAGCAGGCAAAAACTGAAAGTCCTTATTACGACATCATCATACTCGACTGGCATATGCCGCAGATGGATGGTATCGAGCTGGCGGAGCGCATTCAACAGGATCCGGACATTCCTCCGCTGCATAAAGTCATGCTCAGTTCAGCCGCTTTTGATGAAGAAGGCGTTAAAGCCAGAAAAGCCGGTATCCAGCGCTATCTGAATAAACCGGTTAAGCAGCAGGCACTATTCAAATGCCTGAGCGCAGAAATGAATACCCCGCTGGATAATGTCGCTGAGCAGCAAAGTCAAGTAGTGAAAAATATTCAACCATCACGACTGAAAGCACATATCCTGCTGGCAGAAGATAATCCGGTGAATCAGGAAGTCGCCAGATTTATGCTCGAATCACTGGGTTGCAAAGTAAGCATCGCTGCGAATGGTGAGCAAGCCGTCGAAATGTCGAAGCAGAAGCACTACCAGCTGATATTTATGGATTGTCGCATGCCAGTGATGGATGGATTTGAAGCTTCTGCGCAGATTCGTCAGCTCGAAAAACAGCACAAAGATCATCCGCATGTACCAATTATCGCGTTGACCGCTAACATACAGAAGGGCATTCAGGAGCAATGTTCTGCAGCCGGTATGGATGACTATATGAGTAAACCATTCGACCAGTTGCAATTACTCGCAATCCTGCACAACTGGCTGGGCGAAATGAAGGAGGATAAAACAGAACAGGAAACGAAATCTAGCCCAAACAGTCTTGACTCGACAACTGAACTACAGAAACGACCTCTGGATAATATCAGGGCTATGCAACAACCCGGTTCGCCCAGCATACTGAATAGAATCATTACAATTTTCCTGCAGGAATCGCCAAAACTACTGGCATCTATCCAGCATGCTGTGAGTGAAAAGGACTCAACTTCCCTACTGGAGGCAGCGCATAGCCTGAAATCGAGCAGTGCCAATCTTGGCGCGCTAGAACTGGCCGCAATCAGTCGAGAGCTGGAAGCCCTGGGCAAGGCTGAGAATATGGTGCAGGCAGGTGAATTGCTGGATAAGCTGGAATCTGTATATAACCGGGCAATCAGCGCATTAACAGATGAAATGGAACAGGAGGAAGTAAAACGTGCCTGACATTAATAGCAGCCGCGAAAAGCCTCTAATTCTGGTGGTGGACGATGATGCCGCGCAGCTAATAATGCTCGAAGTTACCCTGAATCAGGCAGGGATGACGGTCGCTAAGGCAGCAAATGGTAGCGAAGCGGTGGCCAGCTTCAAAAAACTACACCCTGATCTGATTCTGATGGATATCCTGATGCCGGTCATGAATGGCCTGCAGGCCTGTGCTGCGATTCGTGAGCTGAAGGATGGCAAAGGATATACCGATCGTTTTAATAACAGGTCTGGACGATCATGCTTCTATTCAGCAGGCCTTCGATGTCGATGCAACGGACTTCATCACCAAACCGGTCAACTGGCCAATACTGGATCACCGTGTGCGTTACTTACTCAAGGCCAATGAAGCCTTTAAAGCACTACGTCAAAGCCAGATTCGCCTGTCCGACGCGCAGAGAATCGCTGCTATGGGAAACTGGGAATGGCATATTGAAAGCAATCAGCTGCAATGCTCTGAGCAGGTTTATAAAATTTTCGACAGACCGGAAAAATCCTACGAAACCAACTTTGATGTTTTCCTTAACTGCACTCACCCGGACGATAAAAAAAATCTGATACTGTCCATCAATGAATCGATTGATAAGCACACACCGTATAACTTCAGTCATCGCATCATCCTTCCAGATGGCTCTCAACGGATCGTCCATGAACAGGCTGAAATTATACTATCTGCAGAAGGTAAACCGGTTCGACTGCAGGGTACCATACAGGACATCACCAGCCGTAAACAGGCTGAAAATCAGATTCAACATCTGGCGTACTATGACACCTTAACCGGGCTGCCTAATCGGACTCACTTCAAATTAATTGCCAAAAGAACTCTCGATCGGGCTAATAATGAAGGCATAAAAGCCGCCCTGATGTATATCGACCTGGATCAGTTTAAACGCATCAACGATACGATCGGGCATGATGCCGGTGATAATTTATTAAAAAATATCGCTGATAATTTAACCCACGCACTGCGTGCTACTGACGTAGTTTCCATCACTGGACAGGGCACCACATCGTACCTGTCGAGGCTTGGTGGAGATGAGTTTACCATACTCGTCGATGGGTTTATCAACAGTCATAAAATTGCCCAGGTCGCTCAACGCGTGCTCGAACATCTCGGTCAACCTGTAACGCTGAATGATCTGGAATATTACATCACCGGTTGCATGGGCATCGCGATTTACCCTGATGATGGTGAAGATATTGATACGCTGCTAAAGCATGCGGATATTGCCATGTATCAGGCTAAAAAAAGGGGGCGCAATGACTTCCAGTTCTACGCCAGCCGACTGAATCAAAATACCAGGGAAAGACTCGGCATGGAAACCAGATTACGCCGGGCGCTGGATAAAGATGAGTTGATATTACATTATCAACCTCAGGTCTCAGCCATTAACGGAGAAGTTATTGGTCTGGAGGCACTGGTACGCTGGCAGCATGATGAATCGGGGCTGGTGCCTCCGGGAGACTTTATTCCGATTGCGGAAGAATGCGGATTGATCCACCCGATCGGTGACTGGGTACTGGAAACGGCCTGTCATCAGGCCAGAAAATGGCAAAAAGCCGGACTGCCGGCAATCAGGATGAGCGTCAATTTATCCAGCCACCAGTTCCATCAGAAAAATTTCATACAGAATGTGACGAACATTCTACAAGGCACGGGACTTGATCCGCAGTATCTTGAACTTGAAATGACCGAATCAGTCATCATGCAGCAACTGAAAAAAACCATTACCGACCTGAACGACCTGAAGCAGCTCGGATTGTCCTTATCTATCGATGATTTTGGCACCGGCTACTCTTCCATGAGCTACCTGAAACGCTTCCCGCTCGACACCTTAAAAATAGATAGAAGCTTTGTCACTGATATAACTACCGACTCCAGTGATGCCGCCATTATTAAAGCCATAATCACGTTGGCCAAAAGTCTGGATCTGATGACGATTGCTGAAGGGGTTGAAAAAATCGAGCAGCTAACATTCCTGCAGCAGCAGGGCTGTGATCTTATCCAGGGCTTTTATTTCAGCCGTCCCATACCCGCGCTGGAAATCGAAAAATATTTAATCGATCATTCCTCGATAAGTCGCTTCAGCGAGTCTGATCAACTAACCGAGACAGTCTGAGTTTATTTAAGCGCCCATTTTATTCAGCCGTTTGATCGCACCCGGATGTCCGGCCTGTTCTGCTTTGCGGTACCACTCTATCGCTTTTCTACGATTTTGTTTTACCCCGATGCCTTTATGATAGGCATGTCCCAGCCTGAAGAAACCGGCTACTGAACCACTATCGGCACTTTTCTGATACAGCTCGAACGCGCGCTTTTCATCTTTATCAACGCCCTGGCCGTTTTCGTATAACTCGCCCAGTTTGGCAATGCCGAAACCATTACCGCGTTCAGCACTGGCTGCGATCAACGCATGCGCCTTGCGGATATCCCGATCGACCGACATGCCGTTCAGATACATATTGCCAAGCCGGCCCATCGCCCAGGCACTGCCAGCGCCTATAGCCTGCTCGAAGTAATCCACAGCTTTACTATAATCCTGTTTTACCGCATGACCTCTTTCGTACATGAATCCCATCCAGGCGAGACCCGACTGATCTGATTTTTCGGCCGCAACTGAAAAATACTGCAAAGCCCGGTCGTAATCTCGTGGCACGATGATACCACCCACATACAAATGACCCAGTCGAA
>JACNJF010000154.1 GCA_014382695.1 Gammaproteobacteria bacterium
GTTTTAGTAGACACCACGCTAGTTTATTAGGGTGGTGGAGTCCATACATCGCTTTAGAGCCGTCCATAGTCGTACTCTGTAATGCCAGAAATTGGCACTTTGCACGAATTAATATGGTCAAATGCAATGGCCGGTATCACTCATAAATCTGTAATAACTCAATCAAAAATTCCGTATTGGAATCTCCATTTTGGAGCTGTATATATCATCCTACAACACCATTGACTGTTTCATCGAGTTACCGACTTTTTACCCCCTGCCCCACTGAGGTTTCATAAGCCTTCTTTAACATTCATTTTGCGCAATAACGCCTCTACGATGTCATCAGCGTTCATTCATGCTTTTTTGAAGGCGCTTTCAACGGGTAGATTATCTCCGCCTGCCTTTGAGGTTGAACATGCCCATAACGGTAGCAAGTAGTCAGCACACCTTCATGTCCTAAATTCTGGCTCCAGGCTTTGAACTCTATCTGGGTTCGTGCATAATTTTCACCCCGCCTTACCAGGGTACTGCGGAAAGGTAAGCCTGCTAGCAACTCGGTAAACACTGGGTGCATGGGCTAAACGTTGTGTGGATTTTTCCCAACAGTTAGCTCAACCTCTATTTCAATCTTTTAAAAAAACAGAGCCGGTAAATTACCGGCTCAAGGGATTATATTTTCTAAAATTTAAGAATTGATTATTTCCAGTGATTTTTTGAAGCACATCCGAAAATCGACAGCAAGTCATCAGATTATATTTTTCCATCGCAAACTACTGCCGCTTTTCATTCCAGCCCACAAAGCTGCCATGTGGGCTTCAGGCGCGTAAACATTGCTATCCCTTCAAGTTCGCCTCGCAAGATCTTCCAGCGCGACAGATCAAACGAATCCCGGTACAGGTACGCTATCCAGTCCGCCAGTAGCACGGCTGCATAAGTCTCTGCATCGGTAGTTGGGCAGATTGAAAGGCCGGCACTGTGCTGATAGCCGGTTACAATGGTTGCATCATCATAGCCCCAGCGATGTAGTGCAACCGCAGCTGTGCCTGCGCGAAATGTCGTATCTTCGGGCAGGCTCATCTCTGCAGCCGAAGCAACAGGATTGAGTGCTGCCGGCAACTCTGAGAAATGAATGTTGGCAAACAGGGCCTGAACGTGAACCGCAAGTTCGGGGGTATTCGCCGCATGCCAGAAGTTGAAGACCACCGATTGTCGCGACTGGGTAACTTCGGTGACTGCATGGTACGAATCAGCGTGAAGCAGAAAGCCAAAAGCTACGTTGAATTCAGGATTAATACTGAATTCCGCTTTGCTCTCCGGTGCTGAAAATAATTCCAGCACACCGCCATGTTCAGTCTGCCACTGCTTATTGAGCTGCACGACTAGTCGGGCAATCTCATAGCCCAATAGCGGCCGGTCGCTGTGTAAACCAATGACCTGTCCGGGCAGCATGCGTTGTGCCGTGACCACAACACGATTCACCAGAGGCAACCCGGTAATCTCGCGCATTCTATGTAGTACTTCAGTCTGAAACGCTGCTGAAATATTCCCGCTAACGTCCCGAAGAGAACACCGGTAAAACGCCCCATCCCGATGCTGCCACTCACCAGCGTGCAAAAATAGAGACTCAAGCACAGTACACTGCTCTTCAGAAAATGCGGAAGCCACATAAAAAAAGGGGAACGGGTGATCGTGGTGGTTGGGCTGCAACAGCAACGGCTAAACTCCTAAATTAGTGATATGCGAACGTCAGCTAGTCCATTTAAACTGAAGTGTAACGTCCAGCTCATGAATGAGCTTTAGTTGGCACAATCCTGCCTATCGACATACCTAAAGCAATAACCACTTTATCAGATAGAACATGAGTCAAATGGTTTTTGTGATCCCCTGTACTTAGGGCTTCTGATACGGCTCAACTAGTCAAACAAAGCCTGCATTTTTGCGCTATCCGGCTGCAACACTACGCCTTTCTCGGTCACAATGGCGCTGACCAGTGCAGCAGGCGTGACATCAAATACTGGATTCCAGGCCGACACATAATCATTACCCGCGTAGTTTTGTGCCAGTATTTCCGAAGCGGCACGCGTTTCAATCTCTACCAGATCTCCAGACTCGGTCGCCATGTCGATCGTATTCAACGGTGCCGCCACCATCACTTTTACTCCGTAATGGCGCGCCAGTATCGCCAGATTCGCGGTACCAACCTTGTTCACCACATCACCATTAGCACAGATTCGATCGGCGCCGACGATCACCCAGTCAATCATTTGCAAAGCAAACAGTGAAGACGCCGCCCCTTCCACAATCAGGGTCACCGGTATTTCATCATGCGCCAGCTCCCAGGCCGTCAGGCGCAGACCCTGCAACCAGGGGCGGGTTTCCGAGGCATACACCCGCTCCAGACGCTGTTGCGACCAGGCCGAACGGATCACGCCAAGGGCCGTGCCATAACCCGCCGTGGCCAGCGCACCGGCATTACAGTGGGTCAGCACCCGACTTCCCGCCTCGATCAGAGCAGCGCCGAAATCACCCATGGCGATATTGTCCTGCAGATCCTGCTGATGGATAGCCTGTGCATTGTCCAGCAGTTTTTCAGCCATTGCTGCAGGGCTTAGACCTACATTCTTCGTGAGCAGCTGCTGTTGTTGCTGTACTGCCCAGGCCAGATTCACTGCCGTCGGACGTGCATTCCTTAACCGAGTCAGAGCCTGCTCAAAATCATACGTTACATCCTGTTGTGCCTGCAGATAACCCAGATACACCCCATAAGCGGCGGTGATACCGATGGCAGGCGCTCCCCGCACAACCAGATCGGTTATCGCCTGTGCGGCTTGCTCCAGCGTATCGCACACAAGATCATCCAGCCGCGCCGGTAGATAGCGCTGGTCGAGCAACTTGAGCTGGTTATTTTCGAAGCGGATGGGGGAAACAGTAGAATGAAAAGACATAGAAATAAGCGCCTGCCAAAAAAACACGCATTATAAGCGCATTTTATCATGGCGGCGTTGCACAATTTCGATTTTCAAATTAAGGTTCGCGTATGCAAAAAACTACCATTATAAAAGCACGCTGGATACTCACGGTTAACGACGATTTTGAGCTGCTCAGCGATTCTGCGCTGATCATGCAAAACGACCGGATTCAGGCCATCGTCCCAGTTTCCGAACTGGCACAGATGGAAGGCCTGCAGCAGGCCGAAACCATTGAGCTGGAGAATCACGTACTGATGCCCGGCCTGGTGAACACCCATACCCATGCGGCGATGAGCCTGCTGCGCGGGATTGCGGATGACCTGCCCCTGATGGACTGGTTGAATAATCATATCTGGCCGGCGGAAAGCCGCTGGGTGGATCGCCAGTTTATACAACACGGGGTCCAACTGGCGGTGGCCGAAATGATCCGTGGCGGCACCACCTGCTTCAACGACATGTACTTCTTTCCAGATGTAATGGCCCGAACCTGTCAGCAGATGGGGATGCGTGCCAGTGCCGGCCTGATCGTACTCGATTTTCCGACCATCTGGGCAAAGTCAGCCGATGAATACCTGAGCAAGGCGCTGGCGCTGATCGATGAACTGCGCGAACTGCCGTTGATCACCCCGGTGCTGGCACCGCATGCCCCGTATACCGTATCCGATGCGCCGCTGGAAAAAATTGCAATGTACAGCAGCGAACTCGATCTGCAGGTGCATATGCATATCCATGAGACTCAGGGCGAAGTGGATGAAGCGGTCAAAAACAGCGGCCAAAGACCACTTGAAAGACTCGACCAGCTTAACCTGTTAAACCCGTCCCTGATCGCGGTACACATGACCAGCCTGAACCAGATGGAAATGGAAAGACTGGCTGAAACCGGTGTCAATATCGTGCATTGCCCCGAATCCAACCTCAAGCTGGCAAGCGGATTCTGTCCGCTCGACGCGTTGCAACAATTGAATATCAACACCTGCCTCGGCACCGATGGTGCAGCCAGTAATAACGACCTGGATATGTTCGGAGAGATGCGCAGCGCCGCGCTGTTAGCGAAGGGTGTAAGCGGGAATGCAAGCAGCTGCAATGCCGAACAGGCTATCCGCATGGCTACCATCAATGGCGCCAGAGCTCTCGGCATGGCCGACCGCATTGGATCACTGGAAGCCGGTAAGAAAGCCGACATCATCGCTGTCGATTTTTCCCAGTTGAATACCCAGCCAGTGTATGATCCGGTCGCCCAGCTGGTGTATGCGGCGAATAGCCTGCAGGTTTCGCATGTCTGGATCGACGGCGTTAACAAACTCAGCGACTACCAGTTAAGCGATATCGATGCGGTCGAAATCATCACCACTGCGCAACAGTGGCAACATAAAATCAGTAGTAATCAAGCGAAGTAATGAATCCATGAATACAGACTCCATGAATAACGAAAATGTCGATGCGGCCGAAATCGAAAAATTCTCTGCGCTGGCCAGCCGCTGGTGGGATACCGAAAGTGAATTCAAAACCCTGCACGACATCAATCCTCTGCGGGTCGATTATATCGAGCTGCAATGCGGCGGACTGAAGCATAAAAAAGTGCTCGATATCGGTTGTGGAGGCGGTATTCTGGCGGAAGCGATGGCAGCCAGAGGAGCCGAGGTCACCGGCATCGATATGGCCGAAATGTCGCTCGATGTGGCCAGGATGCACCTGCACGAATCCGGCCTTTCGGTGGAGTATCAGAAAATCACTGCGGAACAGTTTAGCGCTGAAAACCCCGGCCTGTTCGATGTCGTCTGCTGTCTCGAAATGCTCGAACATGTACCCGATCCGGCCAGTATTATTCAGGCTGCAGCACAGGCGTTGAAACCGGATGGAACGCTGGTACTGTCAACCCTGAATCGCAATCCAAAATCTTTTCTGCTGGCAATCGTCGGCGCTGAATACATCATGAAGATGCTGCCCAAAGGCACCCATGAGTATCAGAAATTTCTGAAACCCTCCGAACTGGCTCAGGCGGCACGCGCGGCGATGCTGGAAGTCACCGATATCAGCGGCATGAGTTATAGCCCGCTGTCCAGAAATTACAGTCTCGGACGCGATATCGATGTCAACTACCTGATGACCTGTCGTCCGCAATGAAATCAGCTTCTGCCGTCAAAGCGGTTCTGTTCGATCTGGACGGAACCCTGATCGATACCGCGCCCGATATGGCCGCCGCGCTAAACCATACTCTGCTGCAGGAAGGGATGCCAACGCTACCACTGGAAACCATCCGCCCGTATGTTTCGCGCGGTGGACTGGCGCTGATACTGCTGGCCTTCGAACAGCATCGTAGCGAAGCTGAAATCGAACCGCTGCGCCTGCGTTTTCTGGATTACTATCTGCATCACATCGCCGAACATTCACGCCTGTTTGAAGGCTATGAAGCGGTGCTGGAAACGCTCGAACAGCGATCGATCGCCTGGGGTGTAGTGACCAACAAACCAGCCTGGTTAACCGATCCGCTGATGGCTGCATTAAACCTGTCACAACGCTCAGCCATCACCATTTCCGGTGACACCACGGCCCAGCGTAAGCCGCATCCGTTACCACTGATCACGGCGGCACAGGCGATCGGCGTACCCTGCGAACAGTGCCTGTATGTGGGCGATGACCGCAGAGATATTCAGGCCGGTAAAAGCGCCCATATGACTACGGTGATCGCCCAGTACGGTTACATCGTGGATGACTCCGATCTGGACAGCTGGCACGCCGACCAGCTGATTACGCATCCCACTCAGCTTCTTGACCTTATCTAATTTAATGCCTTATGAAAACAGCGACTAAACCCGAAAACTACCAGCCGCAGCAAAACTGTCTACAGGACAAAGTCATCCTGATCACCGGAGCCACCGGCGGATTTGGAAAAGCCCTGTCACTGACTTACGCCGCCGCTGGCGCGACTGTGATCCTGCTCGGCAAAACCATCCGCTATCTGGAAAACCTGTACGACGAGATCGAGAATGCCGGTTACCCGACACCCGCGATTTACCCGCTCAATCTGGAAGGCGCGACCGAAAAAGATTATTACGACATGGCCGAAAACATCGGCAAGGAGTTTGGTCGGCTGGATGGACTGGTGCATGCGGCAGCACAGCTCGGGGCACCGACCCCATTCGAACACAGCGATACCGAAAACTGGTACAAGGTGATGCAGGTCAACCTGAATGGTCCCTACATGCTGACCAAACATTGCATTCCATTGCTCAAGCAGTCGGCGCATGGCTCGCTGCTGTTTATGACCGATGACAAGTTTGGTGCCTACTGGGATGCTTACGCCATCAGCAAGCACGCCATCAACGGCATGATGCAAACCCTGGCCGCCGAATATGCCGGTAGCCAACTGCAGGTTAACTGCCTGAATCCTGGCCCCAGCAAAACGGCGCTGCATATCCGCGCTTACCCGGCCTCCAGCAAAAATGCCGGGCTGCCGGAACCGGCGCTGTATAAGGATCTGTTTCTGTATCTGATGAGTAACGAACTGGATCAGAGCGGGGTCTGCTTCACCCCCTGAGCTGCGTCACAGATCAGGGATATTCAATACGAAAGGCGGATTTACCCAGCTGCTGTTCCAGCGCCAGGATACAGTCATCGTTGAGTGCCAGTGACCAGCCACTATCCAGCTGGTACTGGTAGCCCTGTTTTTCACCATGAAAAATCATTCGCGTCTGCTGTTCCTGTTTAAACGGCTGCAGCTGTTTCCCCAGTACCGAAATCTGGGCAGGCTGCTGCTCGCTGCAGTCGATATGCAGCACTTTGGCATGCTGCATGCGGTAGGTTTCGAGTAACTCCACCTTGCGCGCACGGATACGGATGCCGTTGTTAAAGTCATCGTAGGAAATACCACCCTCGACCACCCAGATCTGATCCTTCTGCACCAGCGCTTCGATCTGTTGAAACAGCTCCGGAAACACGCGCACATCGATGCGCCCGGTACGATCATCCAGGGTCACAAACACTTCGCGCCCGTTAAACGCATTTCGGGTACGTATGCCAATTACCAGACCGATCACCAGCGCATCTTCATCCTTGCGCCGATAACCGCTGGTGGCAGAACCAGTGTTATCCAGTTTTTCCAGCCACTGTCCGAGATTGACCGATACGATCTGGCGGATTTCCTGTTCGTATAGGTCGATCGGGTGGCCGGTCAAAAACAGCCCAAGGCTATCCTTTTCATTCATCAGGCGGGTTTTTTCATCCCACGCCGGAACCTGCGGCAGCGGCTTGTCCTCATTTTCAGGCATATCCATCGCGAACAGGTCGACCATCCCCGCATCCAGGTTTTTCTGCGCCTGATCTGCCGCCTGCAACGCATACGGCAGATGTGCCTGTAACGCGGCACGATTGTTTGAAAAGCAGTCCATCGCACCGCTGGTAATCAAGGCTTCCATCACCTTTTTGTTCGCCTTCGACATATCCACGCGCTGACAGAAATCATCCAGTGAACGGTAAGGGCCATGTTCGCGCTCGGCCATGATAAGGTCGATCGCGGCCTTACCGGCGCCCTTGATCGCACCAAGACCGTAGATCACTTCACCCTGTTCACCGGCCCGAAAATGATGATTCGAACGGTTCACATCGGGTGGCTGCACCACCAGTTTCATGCTGCGGCATTCTTCGATCAGAATCACCACCTTGTCGGTATTATCCATATCCGCCGACAGCACCGCGGCCATGAATTCGGAAGGATAATGTGACTTCAGCCAGGCGGTCTGGTAAGACACCAGTGCATACGCGGCCGAATGTGACTTATTAAAACCGTAACCGGCGAACTTTTCCATCAGGTCGAAGATATACTGCGCGGTATCCTCAGCCACTTCATTCTTGAGCGAGCCTTCGATAAAGATCTCTCGCTGCTTGGCCATTTCTTCCGGCTTTTTCTTACCCATCGCGCGGCGCAGCATATCCGCGCCACCGAGGGTGTAACTGGCCAGCACCTGAGCAATCTGCATAACCTGTTCCTGATACAGGATAACGCCGTAGGTCGGCTTCAGTATCGGCTCCAGCGCAGGATGCGGGTATTCGACCCTGGAGCGTCCGTGCTTGCGGTTAATGAAGTCATCCACCATGCCCGATTGCAGCGGACCGGGTCGGAACAGCGCGACCAGCGCGATAATATCTTCAAAACAGTCCGGTTGCAGACGCCGGATCAAATCCTTCATGCCGGTCGATTCAAGCTGGAACACCGCCGTGGTCTGGTATGCCTGTAAAATATCGAAGGCCTTTTTATCATCCAGCGCGATACGTTCGATTTCGAGCGGCGGACTCTGTTTCTGATTGATCGCCTTCAACGCCCAGTCGATGATGGTCAGGGTGCGCAGGCCTAGAAAGTCAAACTTGACCAGACCGACTTCTTCCACATCGCCCTTATCGTACTGAGACACCAGTCCAGCGCCGCCCTGTTCGCAGTAGATCGGGGTAAAGTCGTTCAGATCACCGGGCGAAATCACCACCCCGCCCGCATGCTTGCCGACGTTACGGGTGAGGCCTTCGAGTGAGCGCGCCATGTCCAGCAGCGTGGTCACTTCTTCATCGTCCTGATATAGCGCGCGCAGGTCGTCTTCCTGCTCCAGCGCCTTATCCAGGGTGATGCCGATTTCAAACGGAATCAGCTTGGCGATGCGATCGACAAACCCATACGGATGGCCTAACACGCGCCCCACGTCACGCACTACCGCCTTCGCCGCCATCGTGCCGTAGGTAATAATCTGCGAAACCTGATTGCGCCCGTAGCGCTGCGCCACATAGTCAATCACGCGGTCACGCTTTTCCATGCAAAAGTCGATATCAAAGTCGGGCATCGAAACCCGCTCCGGATTAAGGAAACGCTCGAACAGTAGTTCGTATTCGAGCGGATCGAGATCGGTAATCTTGAGCGCGTAGGCAACCACCGAACCGGCACCCGAACCACGCCCCGGACCGACCGGAATATCCTGCGCCTTGGCCCATTCGATGAAATCGGCAACGATCAGAAAATAACCGGGGAAACCCATCTGGATAATCACATCCAGCTCCAGATTGAGTCGGTCGATATAGGGCTGTCGATCCAGTGTTTTTCCGGGCGGCAGCTGCTCCTGAATGAATTTCAGGCGTGCTTCCAGCCCCTGTTCCGATACCGATCGGAAGTAACTGTCTTTGGTGAAATTTTCCGGTATCGGGAATTCGGGCAGGTAATTCTTGCCCAGTTCCAGCGTCACATTACACGCGGTGGCAATGCTGACGGTGTTCTGAATCGCTTCCGGAATGTCGCTGAACAGCTCGATCATCTCTGCGCTGGAACGCAGATACTGATGCTCGGAATAAGTCTTCGGACGGCGATTATCATCCAGCGTAAACCCGCTGCAGATACACACCCGTACTTCATGCGCATCAAAGTCGGAAGCATCGATAAAGCGCACATCGTTGCTGGCCACCAGCGGGATATTTTTTTCGGCCGAAAGCTTGACCGCCTGCTGGATATAAGGTTCCTCGAAAGGCCGCCCGGTACGCTGAATCTCAATAAAGAAACGATTCGGAAAATACTGCTGCCACTGATCCAGATAAGACTCGGCCAGTTTCAGGTTATGCGCCTTGATCGCCTGCCCGACATCGCCTTCGAGTGCGGCCGACAACGCCAGCAGGCCATCGCAGTTTCCGGCCAGCCATTCGATCGCAATGGTAGGACGGTCGGCCACCTGCCCTTCCTGAAATGAGCGCGAGATCAGACGCTTCAGATTCAGATACCCCACATCATCCTGACACAGTAAAACCAGCCGGCTCAGGCTGTGCGCACGTTCGTCATGGCGCAGCCACACATCCGCACCAAAGATCGGTTTGACCCCGGCTGCGGTCGTGGTTTTGAACATCTTCACCAGCGCGAACAGGTTCGACATATCGGTCAGCGCCACCGCGCCCATGCCGCGCGCTTTGGTCTGGTCCACCAGCGTTTTCAGGCGCACGGTCGAATCGACCAGAGAAAACTCGGAATGGACGTGCAGATGTACGAATTGTGTCGTCATATATATATTAAATTAGATTCACCACGAAGCACACGATGGCCACGAAGGCGTTAGGTAACGGGCATCCCCTTGCAGACAAATTTCATCCATTTTGTTCAAATCTGGCTGTTGGGCGCGTTCATATTAACAGCGTGATCTTCGTGATCGTCGTGTTGCAATAAAAATTATAGTAACGCCCGCACCGGACCAAAACTGCGCCGATGTACCACAGAAACCCCATGCTCGATCAGCAACTCTCGATGCAGTTTCGTCGGGTAGCCTTTATGCCGCGCAAACTGATACTGCGGATAAAGCCGATCCAGCTCCAGCATCTGGCGGTCACGGTACTGTTTGGCCAGTATCGACGCGGCACTGATACAGGCTTCGCTTAAATCACCCTTAACAATGGCTTCGACATCATACTCGGGGAGATCGGGTTCGCGATTGCCGTCGACCTGTACTTTATGCGGTCTCACCTGCAGCGCCAGCACCGCTCTTTGCATCGCCAGCATACTCGCCTGCAGAATATTGATCCGATCGATTTCCTCTACCGAGGCTTCAGCAATCGACCAGCTCAGCGCCTTCTGACGGATCTCGATCTCCAGCACCGCTCGTTTCTTTTCACTCAGCTTTTTAGAATCGGTTAAACCGACGATCGGCTGCTCGGGATGCAGTATCACCGCAGCCGCGACTACCGAACCCGCAAGCGGGCCACGCCCGGCTTCATCGACGCCCGCGATCAGCAGGACGCTTGCTATGTTGTGCGCTGGTGTCCAGATCATGTAATTGTTTTTTGCGAATGAGGACAGGCATGTTGCCGAAGCCATCCCGCATTATCAAGATCTATCTGGATTAAATTATCCATCTGCAAAATTTCTTCACGTCGACGACTTATTGGGATGACTGATAGCGTTTAAAACCCATTTCACCACGAAGCACACGATGAGCACGAAGTAAAACATGGCTGGTACTTTATGTTGTGATAGAGAGACGTAGTATCCGCATCAAATCAATACCTTCGTGTACTTCGTGCGCTTCGTGCGCTTCGTGGTGATATTTAAAAGACCCGGCATGCAACAGCTGGAAGCTACACAACAACATTATCACCCACACTATCTGCAAACTAGAAAGAGCCTCTATGAATTCGGATTTTTTGTGAGCTCAAGGAAGCACGGAGCTGACACTGCAATCGAGATAAAGTCAATTAATTGCGGTGGTCTTAAGTTTTAAACCCTTTTACCACGAAGATCACGATGAGCACGAAGTAAAATATGGCAGCTATTTTATGCTCTGATAGAGAGACGTAGTATCCACATCAAATCAATACCTTCGTGTACTTCGTGCGCTTCGTGGTGATATTTAAAAGACCCGGCATGCAACAGCGGGAAGCTACACAACATCATTACCACCCACACTATCTGCAAACTAGATCAAATCCATAGCCGGAGCTATACTGCGCCCCCCTGATACCAGTTAAAAACCCGGTTGCTTATGAATTCCACCAAAACTCCTCACGTCATGCTGCTTGCGGGCGAAGCTTCCGGTGATGCGCATGGCGCCGAAGTCGCTACTCAGTTGTTCCAGCTTGAACCGGGTATCCGCCTGAGCGGTATGGGCAGCAGCGAAATGCGCCAGGCAGGGGTTGAGCTATTCTTCGACTCATCTTCCATTGCGGTGATGGGAATCGTCGAAATTCTAAAACACTGGGGTGCGATAAAACAGGCCATGGAGCTGGTCAAACAGCAACTGGAAACCACTCGCCCTGATTTGCTGGTACTGATCGATTACCCGGAATTCAATCTGAAGATGGCGCGACATGCCAAATCACTCGGCATCAAGGTGCTGTTCTATATCAGTCCGCAGATCTGGGCCTGGCGCCCCAAACGTATCCATAAAATCGGCCGTTCAATCGATCACATGGCGGTTTTGTTTAAATTTGAAGAACAGTATTACCAGAAGGCTAATATTCCGGTCACCTTTGTCGGGCATCCGCTGGTCGACAAGGTTAAAACCAGCGCGCAACTGGCTACTAAAAAACAGCGTCTGGGCGTGCCTGAAGGTCATCGACTGGTGGGCCTGTTTCCGGGTAGCCGGAATAGCGAGATCGCGCGCCATCTGGAGCTGGTGCTGGAAACCGCTGCGCAGATGCAGCAGCACAATCCCAAACTCAGCTTTGTGTTGCCGGTAGCGGCGGCGCTTGATTATGCCGCTATCCAGCAAACCTGTAGCCGCTATAACATCAACATCATCCTGAGCCGTGATGAGCTTTACGATGTGATTGCCAGCTGCGATGCGATTGTATCCTGCTCCGGCACCGTCACCCTCGAAATTGCCCTGCTCGAAATCCCGCTGTGCATCATCTACCGAACCTCATGGCTGAGCTATCAGATCATGAGCCGCCTGATCACCATCGAGTATATCGGTCTGGCCAACATCATCACCGGTCAGCAGATCGTTAAAGAACTAATCCAGGATGATGCGACCCCGCACAACATCAGTCAGGAAATGTTCCGTCTACTGGATGACGCGCCCTATCGGCAACAGGTTCAGCAGGATTTAAAAAAGGTGAAACAGAGTCTGGGTAAGGGCGAAGGTGCCCGACACATGGCTGAACTGGTACGGACGTTAGTACCGGCTACTAAGATTGCCCCCTTAAAAGGTCCAGAAAAGCTGTGAAACAAGACTTAAAAATTTCATTTTCCTGTAGTCCAGGCTGTCGGCTTCTATGCCGATATTGAAGTAAGGCGTCTGGTACATTACGCCTAACGCCTTAACTTTTGGGATCAGCTGCCAGCTGAGCTGACTGTTCTCAAGATTCTGCCGGTAGATGAAGCGTTGATAGTTAAAGCCCAGTATTTCGTGGTGCTGAAAAATAACACTGTTTTCATTCGCCAGCCTGTAGTCCGCAGAGAAATGTAACTGCAGGCTGAAATCATAGGTAAAAGGTCGAAAACCCTCTCGACCGGTAACCACCGGGTCATAGGTCACAAAGCCATCCGGATCAAAGCTCTTGATATCCGATGTCGCTTCAGCGCTCGTATAAGGCGCATGATCAATGCTCAGATGACCGGCTATATCCAGTAATTCAAGATCAAATCGCCAGCGTTTCGTGGGCTGATAGGCAAGCGTTAAATCAAGCGCATAACCTTGTCCACTTATGTTTTCTGCGGGGCGATCGTATAACGGGTCTGCGTCATAAACCAGATCAGAAGAAAACTCCAGATCATAGTCATTAGTATCCAGCGCCAGCGCTGAACCACTCAGCTGTCCCTGCAGAATTTTAGTCGGCTTCAGCAAACTGATATAGGCCGTCATTTGCAGGCTGTCGCCAGCCGCCTTTAAACCAAAGCGGAAACCGGAACTCGACAGTTTATTCGGCTTGATCAGCAACGGGTAGCGCCTGCCCGGCTCCAGCGGCAGATGGTTTTCAGCCAGATATAGAACCTGGGCCGTTTCATTAGCGAACTGGTAATAAGTATCGGCACGATACAGGGCTTCAATGACATAATCCTGATTCTGATAGCTTAAAGCCAGCCTTGACATTGACCATGCTTCATCACCGGAAGAGATGCTATCACTCCAGCGCCCCGCTATGGAGTGCAGGCTGCTCACTTCACTGTAATTGAGACTATTAAATGACAGGCTGAGCTGTTGCTCTTTCTGGCCGTATCCCTGGGTAAAAAAAAGTCCAGCCGCAAGCCATAAAAAAGGGCGGATAATCCGCCCTTTTCCAGTCATGAAGTCTTTAACATTAAAAGATTTCAATCGTGCCATCGATATATTTGACCCGAGTCGAACCATTGCTGGTTTCCTCTACCGTCGCTATAGATTTCCCATTCAGAGTAATATCGACCTTTTCATTATGCTGGATGCCATCATTCAACAATTGAGCCGTGAGTAACATCTTAACTCCATCCTGATTGGTAATCTCCAGTGAGCCGGCTTCGACATTCGGGCTGGCGTTGTCATTGGACGCCTTAAACTCCAGCTTTCTGGTGCCATAAGCGATACTCACAATAGCATTGCCCTGCTCAAACCCGGTCACATTTCCGCTTACACTGACTTTAGCCGGAGGTAAGCCATCAAACTGGGCGGCAAACTGGATTCCTGCGGAACCTTTGGCAGGACGAGTCTGATTGAAAAATTCCACATCCACGTCATCCAGCAGAAATACCACATGCCCATCCATCGAATAATCAGTAAACCCAAACTGTCTGACATACTCACCCTGGCCATCTACCCAGATGTTAAAGGTAAAATCATTCGGGAAGAAACCGCCAGCTGTTTGACTAGCAAAATCGATTAAAGAGCTATAGGGGCCAGGATCGATACCAGCAGCAGCACCAAAAATAGTAGTGTTGTCATAACTGACTGAAAAATCGACCGGGTTATAGCTGACAAGATAATTTTCATTCGGATTCTGATAGGTAAACGTATTGCCATTATCGGTATAGGCCCAACTGATCAAATGCCCCCCCGCATTGTTATCGGCATAACTCGAATCCAGCGCTAGAGTCGGATTCAGTGGTTGCAAGGTCGCTGCATCCGTCAACGAAGCCGACAGCGATACATCGAGGCTGTCACCGGTGGTATTACTGACCGTACCACTGGCCGAGAATGATCCCGGCAGTAAATCAATAATCTCACCATTCGGATCGGTATACGGATAGATCGTTAACCCAAGCGCCGCTGCAAAGGTAATCGGGTCAGCGGCAACGGTTGAACTGACAGCCTGCAGACTGGTTAGCGTGGTTTTCTGCGTGAGTGAAACATTCAGATCCAGTACCAGCTTGGTTGGAGCAGAGGGTTGCGCAGCTGTTCCAAGATCCAACATCGCATAATCAATGGTATAAGACTCGGCCAGCGTTAACTCGATAGTTCCCGCATTGGCCATGAACTTGACCGCATTACTTTCAGCAACGATGCTTTTAACCCCGAGCGTAATCACAGTTCCCGCAGCGCCATCGGCAGGCACGGTTAACACCATGTCCAGATCAATGGTCTGAACACCGCTATTAACTTTTGCTCCGCTGATACGGTATTCAGCAACCCCGTTAACGGTTGCTTGGGTGATAGTTCCGGCAGTGAACGGATTGGTAGCGGTAGTGGTGTCGACAAATTCTGTCAAGGACGTGATCTGCCCCAGAAAAAATGACTCAATCGCCAGTGCACCGAGTCCAACAGCCTCACCCGTGCGGTCATTCTGGATCAGAGCAGCCGCTCGATCAGCCAGATCAATCTGGGTCTGGAAGGCGCTAACCGGTGTACTTAATTGACTATCTAAAGTTACGCCCCAGGTTCTTAAATCAGCAAGAAAGGCCTTGGCTTTTTTTACATCGCTATCTCCGGCACTGGTCGAAGCGGTAGGCGTCACAACTCCACCGCTAGAGCTAACCGCTGTAGTAACAACCGTTTTCAGGTCATTTAGTGTACCTGAGGTATCGATCGATCCGGTTTTAGTAAGCGAGTCCTCTGCTTTGTTAATAATTTCCTGCAGTGCAATCTTGTTATCATCCCCAATATCATCCGTAGCATCCAGTGAGCCGGCAGTTTTAAAGTTTCCGGCAAGCGTCAGCAGAGCAGCTTCTATATCAGGCTCACCATTAACAATCAGCGCCAGTTGCGCGATGGCAGCATTCATCGCTGCATAGGCAATGGCTGTTGGTGTTGCGGCACTGATGGACACAGATTTGGTGATATCGACCGGCTTGGTACGCAATATATCGATACCACCCAATAGCTGAGACACTGCCGAGTTAGCATTATTGATCGCCGTTTTGATCGCGTTCAGGTCAGACGATGGATTATTCAAGGCTCTTTCAGCAGCCATGTGTGTGTAGGGTGTAATCTGGACTTCTAGCGTTTCGCCATTTGTGGCCTCCGCTAATATGGCTTTCATGAATAATTGTGAAGGTTTAAATTCCTCTCCAAATTCAACCGTTAAAGGATTGCTGTTATCGGTAATTCCGTCACTAATTAAAGGTCTGGTCCCGCAACCTGCGACAGCATCACACACCATTCTGGTATCGGCATCCCGGGTCACTTCAATTATGATCGGACCACCCTGATAGTTGCTACCCAGACTCAGGCTGTAACTTCCATCATTTCCGGTTGTTGCACGGCCGACTTCGCGTAATGCGATGCCCGCACTGTCAATCTCTGAAGCCACCACGATACCACCAATGATGATGCCCTTGGCCGCAGTTCCAGACATCTGGACGCCTGATACACCAGGATCTCCACCAGTAGTAGAAGAAGGAGAGTCTGAGCCACCACCGCAAGCGGTTAAGACGGTAGCAATACTAAAGGCGAGAAGGCTTTGTTTGAATGTAATTTTATCCATCGTTTTATCCCTTTTTTTGATTTTGAAGTCAATAGCTGATCACAACGCTATTCTTTAATGTTCTGGTACAGGCATCACAAACCAGAGATACCCATACAGAATTTAAGAGTATATAGCAATCCGTCTGTTTGCTAAAGGCGGGCGTGACTCAAATTACTTGAACTTCAGCTTGTAACCCGCTTTGGAGACTTCATTCTTTTCCGAGGTCAGGTCGGCCTGAGTGAGCGGGTGATTTTCCAGATAGCCCGGAGGGAATTTGAGCTTGAAGGTGTTTTTCTTGAGCTTGATCCTGACCTGACGTGACGCATCCCAGTCGCGGCTGCGTTCGAGGCTGATCGCCAGTCTTAACATTATGATGATCGGAACTATATCCTTATGCAGACGTGGTGATTCTTCGATCAGGTTCATCTTCATCTTACCGCGCTGCAGCCTCAGTAACAGACCCAGGGTGTTCTGTAATTCGCGTGAAAATCCAGGCATATCCGACTGTTCGACGAGATAGCCGCTGTGTTCGGGATAATTGCTGTGTGAAATCGATAATCCGATTTCATGCAGTTTACTGGCCCACTGCAGGATCAGGCGCAGGTCATTTTCTTCCCCCAGATTAAGCTGGTCATACATATGCAATGCGGTATTACAGGTGCGCGCCGACTGCGCGGTATCGACCCGATAGCGTAATTGAAAACTGCTCACCGTATCCATACGAATATCGCGCCCCTGTGATGATTCGATCATGTCGTTCAGCAGACCTTCGCGTAGCGCGCCATCGGATGCCTGCATCCTGTCGATCTGTAACTCTTCAAACGCGCCCATCAGCACACATAAGCCACCGACAATCACCGGCGCACGGGTTTCGGACAGGCCGGGCAGAATGATATGATTGATATTCCCCGCCGTGATGAAAAGCTCACTGAGCTGTTTCAGACCGGCATAATCGATGGTGCCGTCGGTATGGTAGTTTTCACTTAGAATACTGGAGATGGTTTTGATCGTTCCGGATGAACCGATACATTCCTGCCAGCCCATCTGCCGATATTCATCGCTGATCCATTCCAGTTTGCGGCGCGCATGGATAATCGCACGCTGAATCCGGGCTGCGCTGATTTCACCGGTTTCAAACCAGCGATTAGTGAAATTGACACAGCCCATGTTGAGGCTTTCCATCATGATCGGGTTATACGCCTTGCCGATGATAAACTCGGTACTGCCGCCACCGATATCGATCACCAGTCGATTGCTTTCAGTCTGTGCCAGACTGTGCGCAACCCCCTGATAGACCAGACGGGCTTCTTCCTGACCAGCCACGATATTGATTGGGAAGCCGAGCGCCTGTTCCGCACGCGCCAGAAACGAAGCCGAGTTGCGTGCCATACGCAGAGTGTTGGTGCCAACTGCCATCACATTCTGCGCAGGAAGATCCTTGATACGCTGACCGAAGCGACTCAGGCACTCCAGCGCTTCTACAATCTTTTCTTCCGACAGTACATTGCGATGATTCAGACCAGCGGCCAGGCGCACCATCTCCTTGATCGCATCGATGGTATGCGGCTGATTATTTTCCAGCCGGGCAACCACCATATGAAAACTGTTAGAGCCGAGATCGATTGCGGCTAACTGACGTTTGGTATTAATCATGGCATTACCTGTCTAGCGGTTGCGGTTCTTTCGATGGCTGCTTTTATAATTGATTTTTTTATGCGCACGCGCGTATTTGCTGCGCTCTTCTGCCAGAATAATCATCTTGGCCTGTGCACACAGCACATCTTCCGCTTCCGATTTACGTTGAATATAACTGCCATCCTGCTGTAACTCCCAGGCTGAGCAGGAGTCGTTCAGGCAGGCATTAAGAATGGTGCGGCATTCATCACGATGGCTTTCATCTTCGATCGGGGTTAACACTTCGACCCGGAATTCCAGATTTCGCGTCATCAGGTCGGCGGAGCCGATATAAAATTCTTCTTCACCGCCATTTCGGAAATAAAAGATCCGGCTATGTTCAAGAAATCGTCCGACAATGCTAATAACCGAAATATTGTCCGACAGGCCCTTGATGCCGGGACGAATACGACAGGTATCACGGATGATCAGTTCGATTTTAACCCCGGCCTGTGACGCGCGGTAAAGCTCCTGACAGATTTCCTTGTCTTCCAGCGCATTGGCCTTGAAGCGGATCAGGCCCTGGGTCTTATTCTTATGATGGCGTACTTCACGCTGAATCTTGCCGATCAGGGCCAGCTTCAATACCTTGGGAGCCGGCAGAATTTTCAGGTAGTTACGCTTGGGGGTAAAACCGGTGGTTAAAAAGTTAAACAGTTCGGTTAAGTCACGTCCGATTTCTTCGTTGCAGGTGAGTATCCCGACATCGGTATACAGCCGCGCAGTCCCTGCATGGTAATTGCCGGTACCGAGATGGGCATAACGGCGCAAGCCGGAGTAATCCTTACGCACCACCAGCACGACCTTGCAATGCGTTTTCAGGCCAACTACGCCATAGGTTACATGGATACCCGCTTCTTCCAGCCGACTGGCCCAGCGTATATTGGCGACTTCATCGAAGCGTGCCTGCAGTTCAACCACTACCGCCACCTGCTTGCCATTCTGCGCAGCACTGATCAGATAATCGATAATCTTGCTGTCCTGCGAAGTCCGGTACAGCGTCATCTTGATCGCATGCACCTTCGGATCGGAACTCGCCTCTTTCACAAAACGCGTAACGCTGGTACCAAATGATTCGTAGGGGTGCTGCAGAAATAAACTCCCCGCATCACGGATAGCATGAAAGATGTTCTGCGCCACGCGTAGTTTCACATGATCGATCGGGCGATGCGGTTCGTCATGCAGCTCCGGTTTATTGATGCCGACAATTTCCCACAGGTCGCGCATTGACAGCATTCCACTGCTGCTGAAGGTGTCACGTTCATCGTTGAGGCCGATTTCAGCGGTCAACATACCGCGTCTGACCGGATCCATACCTTCGTTAACGGTGAGTCTGACCACCGTAGCAAACTTCCGGTTACGCACTTCAGACTCGATACTGGCCAGCAAATCATCCGCTTTTTCACGCGAGGTTCCGACATTGATGTTACGGATAACGCGAAAGGTTTCACAGGCGACCACTTTCATTTTGGGAAATAGCAGGTCCAGATTGTTCGACATCACATCTTCCAGCAACACGTATTTGTGACTTTCGCCGAGCTGGATAAAGCGCTGGATACCGGAACCACCACTCGGCACCTTAACCCGCGCCAGCAAATTTTCCAGATCTTCACGGTAGCGCAGAGTGACCAGCAGATTGAGTGAAAAATTGGAGATGAATGGAAATGGATGCGCTGGATCAACCGATTGTGGGGTCACCAGTGGGAAGATGTTGCGTAGATAATATTCGCGTAACTGCGCCTGTTCTTCGACACTCAGATCGGCGTAATTACAGATAACGACCTCATGCTCCAGCAATAGCTGACGTAATTCGGCATACAGGCTATAAATCTTGTCTTCCAGCTCGGTGACGATCTCATAGGAACGTATGATCTGTTGCTCGGGAGTACGTCCGTCGATCGACAGTGACTGGATTCGTGCGCCCTGCTGCTGTTTCAGCCCACCGATGCGCTTCATAAAGAATTCATCGATATTAGAGCTGACAATGGCCAGAAATTTAAGCCGCTCAAGCAGGCGGTTTTTCGGGTTTTCAGCTTCCGCCAGTACTCGACGATTAAACTCCAGCCAGGAAAACTCACGATTTAGATAATACTGATGATCCTCAAGATCAAATTCCTGCTCCGGCACGGCTTCCAGTTCAACCCGTGGCTCCTCGGCCTCGACATTTTGGCTTAGTGGTTTAACAGACATAACAATTCCTTAAAGATGTTTGAGTGGAATAATGTAAAATGCGCGATTCTAGGCGTACAAGACTAAATTAATTCCGGATAATTTTCATTATATATCAAAACCATGAATGATATTTCTCATGTAAACACTCAATTAATGACCCGTGTCGAACCGATATTTGCCATCACCCTGCTGGCGATAGCCTTTATCCTCTATCTGAACCGTGCTCAGATCAGGCAATCCTGGCTTAATTTACGTACTCGATACTGCCTCAATAACCTCGGACTGGAACAGCTTAACAATATCGAATGTCCAGCTCATCTGGGACATGATTTCAGCATCGAAAGACTGCTATTACGGCATGATGGCCTCACCCTGATTATCTATAAAAAATATCCCGGCCGGATATTCTGTTCAGAAAACATCGCTGAATGGACTCAGATGCTGGGGCTAAAAAGCTACCCGTTCAAAAACCCGCTGTTTGAACTGAACTATCAGATTAAGGCGATTTCAGCCTGTCTGGGGGGGATTCCGGTGAATGGCTATCTGTTTTTCGACCATACCGCTGAATTCCCCAAAGGCTTGCCAAAACAGGTCATGTCACCGGATAAGGTTCCGCCCGAGCTACAGCTCAATAATCGCCACAAGGTCGAAACCCGGGTGATGGCGGCGTGGAAGATGCTACAGCAGGCCAATCTAAAATGATTCCAGCCTAATGAAAATTACCGGCGTCAGCAAAAACGTGGTACAGCTTGCGCTCGCGCAGGCGCTGATGATGTCGGTTAATACGCTGCTGATTACCGCATCCGCGATCATCGGCTTTGAGCTGGCTGACAACAAGGCTCTCGCGACGCTACCGCTTGCGCTCCAGTTTTTCGCCACCATGCTGACCAGTATTCCAGCCTCACTGCTGATGAATCGTGTGGGGCGTAAAAAAGGCTTTATCTTCAGCTCAGTGATCGGTTTTGCGGGTAGCTTTGCCGCGATCATTGCGATCATGCAACACTCTTTCATACTGTTCTGCCTGGCCACATTGCTGTTCGGCGTTTACACCGGCTTCGGCAATTACTTCCGCTTTGTGGCAACAGAGGTTTCCGCACCGGAACATGCCAACACCGCCATTTCTTACGTCCTCGCAGGCGGTGTACTGGCCGCCTTTATTGGGCCGAATCTGGCCAACCTGAGCAAGGATATGTTTGATACAGCCTATCTCGGCAGTTTTATCGCGGTCTGGATATTGTATGCACTCAACCTGATCAATATTTTATGGATGGATCTGCCAAAGCCGATTAACCGCGCGCTGGATGCCTATGCGCGCACATTGAAGCAGATAGCCGTACAGCCGGTTTTTATAGTCGCCCTGCTGTCAGCCGCAATCGGCTTCAGCATGATGTCGCTGTTAATGACCGCAACCCCACTCGCGATGAAGCATGAACACCTGCCATTTAGCGATGTTGCGTTCGTGATCCAGTGGCATGTGCTAGGCATGTTTGCACCGTCGTTCTTCACCGGCCATCTGATTAACCGTTTCGGGGTGGAAAGTATCATCTTCAGTGGTGGCCTGCTGATGCTCGGCTGTATCGCGATCAACCTGTTTGGTACCACACTCTGGCACTTCTGGTTTGCGCTGTTTATGCTCGGGCTGGGCTGGAACTTTATGTTTATCGGTGGAACCACGTTGCTGACCAGAACCTACAACGAAGCTGAAAAAGCCAAAACCCAGGCGATGAATGATTTTATCGTATTTACCACGGTAACCTTCGCCTCGCTCGGGGCCGGAGTCCTGCAATACCAGCTGGGCTGGCGTATGGTGAATATCAGTGTGGTTCCTTTTCTGCTGCTCAGCCTGATATCGGTACTCTGGCTCAAATTTTACAGCGCGAAAAAACTAAAACCGGGTATCACTGAAATCTGAAGTCTCGTCATACCGGCATGATCTTAGCCGGTATCCAGTGCACAGTTTGGTAACTTGCGTCATCAGTTTGATTGCTGGGACAGGTGATAAAAACCTTTCTACCACGAAGCTCACGATGGACACGAAGCAAACAAAATAATGCATATAAAACCTTCGTGTTGCTGGTGCCCTTGAAAACCTTCGTGACATGCCTTTTATTCGAAAATGACAACAAGTCATTGATTTTATGAGGAACTCGAACATCACATTTTTCGAATTCCGGGCTCTGAGAATTCACGCATGAAGTCTCGTCATACCGGCATGATCTTAGCCGGTATCCAGTGCACAGTTTGGTAACTTGCGTCATCAGTTTGATTGCTGGGACAGGTGATAAAAACCTTTCTACCACGAAGCTCACGATGGACACGAAGCAAACAAAATAATGCATATAAAACCTTCGTGTTGCTGGTGCCCTTGAAAACCTTCGTGACATGCCTTTTATTCGAAAATGACAACAAGTCATTGATTTTATGAGGAACTCGAACATCACATTTTTCGAATTCCGGGCTCTGAGAATTTACGCATGAATTATTCAGAGCTTCTCTAAGTTAAGCGTCACTTTCCACCCGAGCGGACTTTAAACAGATCCCGCCTGCAGGATCTCATCGTACATTTCCCAGGCCAGCGCAGCTTCCTGCTCAGTCATTTTTTGTATCGCATTACCGACAGAAATCATCAGGATATCGCCTACCTGCACATCGTCCTCCAGCATCAGAAACAG
The DNA here is from genome assembly GCA_014382695.1 of Gammaproteobacteria bacterium. Taxonomy (GTDB): domain Bacteria; phylum Pseudomonadota; class Gammaproteobacteria; genus JACNJF01. The sequence goes on from JACNJF010000154.1 coordinate 22,796, forward strand.
ACTGACCGTTCGCTCCTCGCCTCTCGCTTCACAGATCGCGTTAAAACGATCGATCTGTTTGACCCGCATCGGAATACCCAGACACATTGATAAAAACCCTTTTAATTGATTCAGCTGCATAATCTAACTGATACAACTCCATCACATCTTGATCCACATCAAACCAATTTTTATTAGCTCGACTATTATTCATTTCACTAATTAAGTATTTGATTATATGTTAACTATCTCTCCCCACAAAAGTCCGAAAACGCTGATTTTAGGCATTGGCAATACCCTGCTGACGGATGAAGGCATCGGTATTCACGTAATGCGTGAACTGGCCGATAGCCAGCTTTTGCTGGGAAATATTGAGTTTCTCGACGGTGGCACCTTAAGTTTCACCCTCGCCAGCCCGATCGAAGACTGTCAGCAGTTTATCGTCATCGACGCCTCCGAAATCAACAGTAAACCCGGCACCGTACAGGTGTTTGAAAACGAACAGATGGACCACTTTATCAGCACCGGTAATAAAAAAAGTGTGCATGAAGTGGGTCTGGTCGATGTGATGTCGATCGCGATGTTAAGTGGCCGGCTGCCAGCAAAACGCGCCCTGATTGGCATACAACCCGATATCCTGGACTGGGGCGAAGCCCCTACCGAACCCGTCAGGCAGGCTATACCTGTGGCCTGTCAGCATGTTCACGAACTGCTACAGAAATGGCAGGCATGAAAACGCCATTAAACCTCCCGATTGAAATCGCTGCGCCCTCGACCGGGATGGCACAGGCCGTTCTGCATGAACTGGCCGGGCACCTGCAACAACTCATTGAATCTGGAAAAACTGAGGTTATAGATCTCACCAGTCTGCCCATGAGTAGCAGTGATAAGCAACAGTTGGAGACTCAGCTGGGCAAGGGCGAAGTTGACATCACCCTGACCACCATCGGTGAAAGTCGCATCTTTGAAACCGCCTACAGCGGGATATGGTGGATTCGGCACTATACAGCCGATCAGCACCTGATCGCAGAACTGATCGAAATTTGCTCAGTACCGCAGATCATAAAAAGTCATCCTGCAGATATGCAGCAGGCACTCAGCAGGTTAAAAAATACTCACTAACAATAATATTGAAACAATTGACGAAACAGGAGAACAGGTATGACAAATAAAAACAATCTGTTAGCCGGTGAACTGGAACGACTCGGTATCTCACGGCGAACCTTTCTGAAATTCTGCACCAGTATCGGCTCGGTGATGGCTCTGTCCCCGGCCCAGGCTGCGGTGATGGCAGAGAAGCTGGTAACGGTAAAACGTCAGTCGGTGATCTGGTTATCGTTCCAGGAATGCACCGGTTGCACAGAATCCATCACCCGCTCACATAAACCCAGCCTGGAAAGCCTGATCTTCGATTTCGTCTCGCTCGATTATCACCATACCCTGCAGGCGGCCTCCGGGCATGCGGCGGAACAGGCGCGCGAACAGGCGATGCATGATAACCAGGGTAAGTACATTCTGATCGTAGATGGCTCGATTCCCATCAAAGATGACGGGGTGTATTCAACCATCGCCGGTATGACTAATCTGGATATGCTACAGCAGGTGGCAAAGGATGCCGCCGCGATTGTCGCAGTCGGTAGCTGTGCCACCTTTGGCGGCCTGCCCAAGGCTTCACCGAATCCAACCGGAGCGGTTTCCGTATCCGATATCGTGCACGACAAACCCATCATCAATATTCCCGGTTGCCCGCCGATTCCAGTGGTGATGACCGGCGTACTGGCACACGTGCTGACCTTCGGTATTCCGGAACTGGACAGCATGGGCCGACCTAAAGCCTTCTATGGTGACTCTATCCATGACCGCTGCTATCGCCGCCCCTATTACGATCGTGGTCAGTTCGCCAAAAGCTTTGATGACGAAGGCGCGCGTAAAGGCTGGTGCCTGTATGAGCTCGGCTGTAAGGGACCGATTACGCACAATGCCTGCGCGACCGTTAAATGGAATAACGGTACTTCCTTTCCAATCCAGTCGGGGCACGGCTGTCTTGGCTGTTCCGAGCCGGATTTCTGGGATGCGGGTGGGTTTTACAAAGCACTTTCGACCGGCACTAACAGCCCCGGACAATGGGCCACAGCAGCGCTCGCCGCTGGTGCCGCCGCCGGCCTTGCATCCGCCTACCTGAATAAAAGTAGCAAAGCGGATGCCGAAAAAGACCATCAGCCAGTAACCCTCGAAGATATGGGAGGCAAATCATGAATGAGATTGAATTACTAAACTGGGCCAGAGGCCCCGGTCTGGCGTATGCCACGGCCATCATGTTTTTTGGACTATCGATACGAGTCATCGAGATACTCTCACTCGGACGTCCTGAAGAGCTGGCCGAAGTACGCGATAGCGGTGTACGTGATGGCTGGCTGATGATATTGAAACGCTCACTGCCCGAAGTGAGACACTGGAAATACATTACCGCTTCCTATATTTTCCATATCGGTCTGCTGGTGGTGATCTTCTTCTTCATCCCGCATACGCACCTGTTCCGCGATGTATTCGGCATCTTCTGGGGAGGCTGGCCTAACTATATCATCGACTTTTTCACGGTACTCAGTATTGCCGGGATGCTGTACACCCTGGTCGCACGTTTCTATGATCCAGCGCGGCGCATCCTGAGTAAAATGTCCGATTATCTGGCATGGCTGGTCACCTTCCTGCCGCTGGTTACCGGCTACATGGCGTTCCACCGGCTCGGTTTGGATTACACCACGATGCTGGCGGTACATATTCTATCGGTGGAACTGTTAATGATCGCAATTCCGATCAGTAAACTCACCCACGTCGTCACTTTTACCATGGCTCGCTGGTACACCGGATCGAATCAGGGCCGCAGGGGGGTTCGTTCATGAGCACTTCATTTCAACAGGGCATCAACGTCTTAAAAAAAGTTATCGATGCGCCAATCGCCGCTTATTTTTCCAGCTGCACCAGCTGTGGACTGTGCGCGCAGGCGTGTATTTTCTACACCGAAACCGGCAATCCAAAATACACCCCGATCCGTCGGGTCGAGCCGATGCGCAGAATCTGGGAGCAGGAGTTCACTCTGGTTGGCAAGGCCAAAAAACTGCTCGGCCTGAGCAAGCCGGTCACCGGACAGGATCTAAAGGATAATGTCGAGCTGGCGTTTGAAAGCTGCACCACCTGTGGACGCTGCACCATGGTGTGTCCGGTCGGCAACGATATCGTGTACATGATCCGGCGCATGCGTGAAGGCTTAACTGCGGCCGGACTGGCACCTAAATCTTTACAGGCCGCCGCCGTGCGTACACTCGAAAAAGGCAGCGTGATGGGCTTTCCATTAAAGACGCTGGAAGCGATGATACAGGCCGCAGAAAAAGAGACCGGTATCAAGATCAACATCGATGAACCGAATGTGGATTATCTGCTGCTGCTATCCTCGGCCGAAGTCATGCAGTTCAATGAAATCATCGGTGCTCTGGCACAGATTTTCAAGGAAGCCGGTGTCAGCTGGACCTTCAGCTCCGATGCTTATGAAGCCGGCAACCCCGGTATGCACATGGGTGCTTCCGAGATAGAAGCACAGATGATCAACCGTATCGTCAAGGCCGCCGAGCAACTGCATATCAAAAATGTGATCAGCCCGGAATGCGGTCATGCCTATATGGCGATCCGCTGGGAAGGCCCGAATGTGATCGGTCGCCCTTACCCGTTTAAGGTATTTCACATCATCGAAGTGCTCGACAATCTGAGAAAAGAAGGCCGCCTCAAAACCACCGGCCTGGAATCAGAGCGTATTACTTTCCACGATCCCTGCCAGGCCGCACGACGCGGTGGGGTTAACCAGCCGCAGCGTAATCTGCTGAATATGGTGACCTCCAACTTTATCGAGATGACCGACAACCAGTCCTGTAACTGGTGCTGCGGCGGTGGTGGTGGCATGAATACCATCGAAAGCGCCGAGCCACTGGTGAAGAAGGTATTCAATCGTAAAAAGAAACAGATCGACGAACTGGATGTCACCACGGTGGTCACCATGTGTGCAACCTGCCGCAACACGCTGGAAGAAGGCATCGAAGAAAACAACATGAATATTGAGGTGATGGGGCTAACAGAACTGCTCGCCAACCACCTGTTGAAGGAGAAAAAGTCATGAGCGAACGTGTAGTAGTTGACCCTGTCACCCGTATCGAAGGGCATTTGCGTATCGAAGCAGAAACCGATGCCCAGGGCAATATCATCGGTGCCTCCAGCGCCGGCACCATGGTGCGCGGTATTGAAATCATTCTGAAAGGACGTGATCCACGCGATGCCTGGGCTTATGCACAGCGTATCTGCGGCGTGTGCACACTGGTGCATGGCATCGCCTCGGTACGCAGTGTAGAGAATGCACTGGATTATAAAATCCCACCGAATGCACAGCTGATCCGTAACCTGATGATCGCCGCCCAGTACGTGCATGACCACGTGATGCATTTTTATCATCTGCATGCACTCGACTGGGTCGACGTCGTGTCGGCTCTCAAAGCCGATCCGAAAGCCACTTCAGCACTCGCGCAGTCACTCTCCAAATGGCCGAAATCTTCACCCGGCTATTTCGCCGATGTGCAGAAAAAGATCAAGGTGTTCGTCGAGTCCGGACAACTGGGTATTTTCACCAACGGTTACTGGGGGCACCCGGCCTATAAACTACCGCCCGAAGCCAACCTGATGGCTGTGGCCCATTATCTGGAAGCCCTGTCCTGGCAACGTGATGTCGTCAAGATCCATACCATCTTCGGTGGCAAGAATCCGCATCCCAATTTTCTGGTCGGCGGCTCGCCCTCACCCATCAGCGGGGTAAGCGGTGATATGGGTGCGACGGCGCTGAATATTCTCGGCCTGCAGGAAATCCGCAGCGTCATCAATCAGATGATGGATTTTGTCGATAACGTGTATGTACCGGATACCATCGCGATTGCCAGTTTCTATAAAGACTGGTTCAAGCGCGGCTGCGGTGTGCGTAACTTCATGACCTTCGGTGACATGCCGGAAAAAGGCATGGATGACCCGTCCAGCTACTTTATCCCGAGCGGAGCGATCCTCGATCGTGACCTGAGCAAGATCCACCCGGTTGATCTGAACGATCCGGAACAGATCAAGGAATTCATTGCCCATTCCTATTACGATTACAGCGCTGGAAAACAGGCCGGGCTACACCCTTACGATGGTGAGACCAAACTTAACTACTCCGGCCCCAAACCGCCGTATGATTTTCTCGATATTCAGAACAGTTACTCGTGGTTGAAATCACCGCGCTGGAAAGGCCAGCCGATGGAAGTCGGCCCACTGGCACGGGTACTGATGCTGTATGCCAGCGGCCATGAGCCCACCATCGAACTGGCCGGTTCCGTGTTAAAACAACTCGACGTACCACTCGAAGCGATGTTTTCCACCCTCGGAAGGACCGCCGCGCGTACCCTCGAAACCAAACTGATTGGCGATCAGATGCACACCTGGCTGGACAACCTGATCGGCAATATCAAGGCTGGTGATCTGAGTGTGCACAACAATGAAAAATGGGATCCATCGACCTGGCCGAAAGAAGCACGCGGTGTAGGTTTTATGGAAGCGCCACGTGGCGCACTCGCACACTATATCGTGATCAAGGATCAGAAAATCGATAACTATCAGGCCGTGGTACCGTCCACCTGGAATGCCGGCCCGCGTGATGCCGAAGGCAACGATGGCCCGTACGAAGCCGCGTTAACCGACAACCATCAGCTGCACGATCCGAAGCAACCGATAGAAATTCTACGCACCATCCACAGCTACGATCCCTGTATCGCCTGCGCGGTGCATGTGGTTGATCCGGATGGTGAGGAATTGATTAAGGTTAAGGTGCGGTAATTGAGTCATATGAGGCCCTGCATCGAGATGCGGGGCCTCATCAGGTAACTCTCCCATGAGTAAACTACACAAAATAGTCCCGCACTTTACTAATAGTGCCGGACCTGTACGTGCTGAACGCCACCATCTGATTCGTTCTTTATTTGACGAATACATCGAAATGTACGCTGCGCGTGACGATCGATTAACCGCACACTTTAGCGATAACTTTAGTGGTTACGCTGGCAGCAGTGATGTTCTTGTTACCGATAAATCGGAGTGGATACGGATTACCCGGCAGGACTTCGCACAAATACCTGGACGCATTGAAATTGAAATGCTGGATTTGTCACTCCAGGATCTTGCTGAAAATATTGTTGCCGTTAGCGCATTTTTCCACATTCACCTGCCGTCCCCCGAAGATATCCTGTCCCAAGAAACCGCCCGCCTGGTACTGATTTTCCGGCTCGAAAAGAGCGCCTGGAAAATCGTACACAGCGGCATCTCGATCCCCTATGGTCTGGCTCAGGATGGCGAAGTGTATCCGATGTCGCGTCTGCAACAGCGCAACCTCGAACTGGAACAGATCATTAAGGTTCGAACACAGGAATTATCTGAAGCCAACAGACTGCTGCAGATACAGAGTAATACGGATGGCCTGACCAACATCAGTAACCGCCGCCATTTTGATACTCTGCTCAACCAGGAATGGAACCGAGGCCAGCGTAGTGGCACCCCGCTGGCGGTTATTATGCTCGACATCGACCACTTCAAAAGCTTTAACGACCACTATGGGCATCTGGCAGGTGATAATTGCCTGCAGAGAATCGCCTCGGAATTGTCCCAATTAGCACGTCGAGGTGGGGAGTTAGCCGCACGTTATGGGGGCGAGGAATTTGTCATCATTCTACCCGACACGGATAAACAGACCGCCTTTAACGTGGCAAAGCAGATTCAGAAAATGATTGT
>JACNJF010000218.1 GCA_014382695.1 Gammaproteobacteria bacterium
GTCAGGTAGTTTTTTGCGATGATGACATCCTGCTTGCGAACACGGGAGCCACTCCAGCTGGTCAGCGCCATATTGGGTTCATCGGGATCGGCGCGGGCGACTACGATCTCAGCGGCGGTCTGCCGGGTGACGGCATACAGCAGCTTGTTCTGGACTTCTGCAAAGAATAGCTGGGCGTCACGGTCATCGGTGCGATAGTCGGTGCTGAGGGCGAACAGATCGCGCACTTTCTGGTAGAAGCGCTTTTCGGAGGCGCGGATCTCGCGAATGCGGGCAAGCAGTTCGTCAAAGTAATCCCAGCCGCCGGGGTTCTTCAGGCGCTCGTCGTCCATGACGAAACCTTTAACGATAAACTCACGCAGCTGGGTATTAGCCCAACGGCGGAACTGGGAACCACGCGGGGATTTAACCCGGAAACCCACAGCCAGAACAGCCTCTAGATTGTAGTGGGCAACATCGTAGGTTTTACCGTCGGTGGCAGTTGTCCGGAAATTCCGGACAACTGCATTTTCGTTCAACTCGCCGTCGGCAAAAAGGTTTTGCAGGTGTTCACTAATCGTTTTTTTAGATCGGTCGAACAATTCCCCCATAAGCGCCTGAGATAACCAGATCGTCTCGTCAATCAGCTGGCATTCTATGCGGCTTTGACCATCTTCTGTCTGATAGAGAATTATTTGGCCTCTTTGTTCTTCAGTCATTTTTTATTATCCGCAGATTTCGCAGATTGGCGCAGATTATCATTTGAGAATATAAGTCGTTTGTGCTGGAGGGATGGAGCTCCGAAATTGATCAGGAGAGCTTTGGTCAGGCCAGATGCCTTTAGATAGTTGATGACCTGTGCTTCTTCGCTACCTGAAAGCTTCTGCAGGGCTTTGAGTTCGACAATGACGCTGCCATGGCACACGAAGTCTACACGGTATGTAGTGTTAAGCGTTTTGCCTCGATAACTGACCGACAGTGGATGCTCTCGCTTATAAGGAATGCCACGTACAACAAACTCCTGCTCCAAAGCCTCTTGATATACTGACTCAAGAAAGCCATGCCCAAGTTCACAATGTACGGCCATCGCAGCGCCTATGACTGCATAGGTTTCTGGATCTCTTTGTAAATCTGCGTCCATCTCCGTAATCTGCGGATTAATAACCAATCTTCGTCAGTATATCCCTAAGCACCCTGTCTGTCTCGCGCGCCTCGGCTTCGATGATATTCAACTCTGCAACAATCTCCGCAATCGGCCGATAGGTTTCGGCGTCGCTGGTATGGATGTAGCGACTGGGTGAAATGTTGTAATCGTTTTTCGCCAGTTCGGCATGATCGACGATGCGGCTGAGTTTTCCCTCTTCCTTCCAGTGGATTAAGGTGTCGGCAATCTTTTCGATACCTTCATCCGGGATGAAGTTCTTGGGGTCGCCTTTTTCAAAGATCTGGCTGGCATTCACCAGCAAAACTTTGCCCTGCCGGTCCTTCGATTTTGCCTTGTTGAGAAATAGCACTATGCCCGGCGCAGAGGTGTTGTAGAACAGATTTTCCGGCAGATACAGAACACTTTCGACCCGGTCGTTTTCGACAAACCACTGACGCACGCTCTTTTCCTTGTTCGTTCCAGCATTGCCTGAACCGCGCGAGGCAGCGCCGGTATCGAGCACTACGGCGGCACGCCCCTGATCATTCAGGCTCGCGTGCATGTGCTGCACCCAGCCCCAGTCAGCCGATGACTTTCCGGGAAAACCGGCACCACTCGGAAAACGGTCAAACTCGTCGTTGTCATAATCGGCTTCCTTGAACCAGTCCTGGTTCCACATCGGGTTAGCCACGACGCGATCGAAGGTGCGTAGTTTTCCGTTTAGCTTGAACTGCGGATTCTTGAAGGTATCGCCAATCTCAATCTCGCCTTCCAGGTCATGAATGATCATATTCATATTGGCCATGGCCCAGGTATCGGCAGTGTATTCCTGTCCGTATAACTTAAGCGGGTCAGCGTTGTTTTTGTTTTTGCCTCCAGCGCCAAGCTCCATGGCGATTTCACATTTGATGAGCAGACCACCGGAACCGCAGCAGGGATCGTAGATTTCCATACCCGGCTCGGGCTGGATCACCTTCGACATGATGGTTCCGACCTCGGGTGGCGTATAGAATTCACCGGCACTCTGCCCCCCTCCTTCGGCAAACTTGCGAATCAGGTATTCATAGCTCTTGCCAATGATGTCGGCTTCTACATCTTCCAGCCCCAGGCGTTTGGTGCTGACGGCCTCGATTAGATTGGACAGGCGATCATCATCGATGTCGCGCTGGCCATGGGTGGTGGCATTAAAATCGACCCGATCGATAATCCCCTGTAGCAGCGGATTCTCTCTGGCGATTTCGCGCAGTTGGGTGGTGACACCTTCACCGATTTTATCGGCAATCTTGCGGATCACTGACCAGACCGAGTCCTCCGGATCGTGCGGGACCAGAGGCAGGTAAAAACGTACCAGCTTTTTATCCGCCTTTGCCAGCTGAAAGGCCTTTTTGCGGGAACCGACTTCTTTCGCTATGCGGTTCAGCTCATCGTCAAATACATCGCACAGGCGTTTGGTGAAGATCAGCGGCAGGATGAAGTCTTTGTATTTGGGTGCATCTTTGGCTCCACGGATGGAACAGGCCGCATCCCAGATCCAGGACTCGATGGATTTTTCTTTTTCCACTTTTGGTGAAACTGACCTGTTTGAGTTCTGATTTTTCAATTCATATTTCCTTCGATACATCGGAGAATGTAACTTCTCCATAAATTCGGGTGAGATAACTCCAGTCCGGGTTAACCTCGACAGGCAGAATAAATTTGATGCTGAGAACTTTTTCTGAGAATTCCTTTTTATTCATTATTTCCTGTCCTAATTTATATTCTTTTTAATAGTTTACTGACTTCATTCCACGGCAATCGGCTACCTGCCTCTTTCATGTCGTCGAAGGCTGTTATCACCTGCTGCTTATCGATTAAACGATGGTTGAACATTTCTTCTACAAGCCAAATCGTGCCTTTGACTTCAACTTTTTCTTTCCTCGCTGCATTCCTCAGCGATTTATCACCGGTTAACAATGTGCAGGCTTCCTGCAATGCCGCAGCCAAAGCTAAACAGTCATAACGACCAGGCTGTTTATAGCGCCGATTTAAGTCCATAGAATGGACCAGAGTGTTCTGCGATAACTCTAGTATATTTAACCCCTGATCAAGTAAATTGGGATGACCATCTTCTAACTCATCAAAATAGAGGATATCGGGTACCGAGAACTGGTATGGCAAGCTGAACATGACTTGAGTAAGTCCACAGTCTTCCATATCAATAATCACATTGGCATCACTGATAAGTACCCGCACCCGTCAGCTCCAATCTACTTTCCTTGCGGAAATTCCTTAATGACATTCCAAATAATTCAGCCGCCTTAGACTCGCCTATGTAATCTTCTGCTAATGCACGGTAAACCAGGCGATCAAACAGCCAGGTTTTTTCAGCAGGGTATGGTGATCCAGGTTCTTTTTTTCGCCATCCCATTTTACTAAATTTAATGATCAGATTTTTCCGTATCCCTTCAGAAATGACTCCGCACTGGAAAGCCCTGAAGATGATACCTGACATGCTTAAGCCATATTCTTCTTTTAGCATATGCAGTTCATTCATATCTAAAGCGTTTCGATGCTCTCCAAAAACATCAAGCACTGCTGGCTTTGGTAATAAAAAAGCGCCAGCGAACAGGTTACAGGCTTTCTCTTCATCCATTGCTTGCGGAAAACGCCCCTTCAATACTAAATGGCCTAACTCATGAGCCAGAGTAAAGCGCTGACGATCACCACACCAGTTTTCTGAAACCACTATGACTGGCTTACTACCCATTTCTCCTGCTAATCCATCAAATTTCTGCGCAGCATCTACTGCACTAAGTATGACCAAAGCGCCTCTGGATTCCAGAGTATCTATTAAATCTGGAACTGGATTTAATCCCAGCTCCCAGGCATGTCTCATTTGCTCCGATATTTTTTCAATATCTGCATCGGTATTTATCTTTTCAGGTAATGAGTCTGGAAGTTCAAAATCAGGAACCGGCTTATGAGGATACAACTGTAAAAGCTCTTCCCAGCGCTCTGCTTGATCGTAGACATCTGCGGTTATTTTACTTAACAGGGCTTTAGGTGCATTTGACCGTTTTCTATATTCAATTCCTTTGATTTCAACTGAGATAGGACGTAAAAAGTATTCTGCCCGTACGCCAAGCGCTTTGGATAACTCAATAAGCTGGCCTGAAGATGGCATAAGCTGATCTTTTTCATACTTGTTTACTGCAGTATGGCTAATCCCAATCACCGACCCCAGGTCTCGTAAACTTAATCCTGATGCTTTTCTGGCACGATGAAGTCTTTCGCCGATCATTACCAACACCCCCGTTGTTTACAAATTAATAATAATTAACACAATTGTAAACCTAATTTCAAATTTGTCCAGGCAGCTTATCGGCAGATATGACAGCCCCAGGCCAGGAAAAACACAACCAGGCCACAGCATAGATTTTGGCGATTATGCCTTTTTTTTATAGAAATGGTTGCACACACTATCCTCTGGATAGGGGGAGCAACCATTAGCCACTTTTTTCTCGATGCAACGCCTCATAACTAACAGCTATCACCTCTTTCACCCAAAGCCACAAACTAAACATTGCGCGAAATATGCCGTTACCCAGCCAGGCCAGGCTGTTAACTGATATAAGCCTGAAGTCTCTCTTGATAAACAGTCCTCGCCATACGCAAACTTTTAGCATCTGCCCGAGCCAGCAGATCCGCGTAGATAATGATCGGATCTACACTACAGGAGCTATCTCGACTTTCATAAACCTCACTCCAAAACGCCTTATATAACTTGATACGACCTGACTCTTCCGGTTGTAAGCGTGAATCTGACACGAACTTCTGCCATGATTTTTCCGGCAAATAGAAATCTAAACTCTTCGGTTCCTGTCTTTTTTCCAGCATACAGGCCGTTTCACCACTCAACCTGGCCCCATAATATTCAAATGTGTAGAGGGATTTCCTATCCCAGAAATCGCTATCTAAATGGAATGTACCCAGACATTGCCGAGGACGGAGAATTTCCAGATAGGCTTTAACCCACTTATCAAGCAACTCCTTTTTTTTAACTAAAAATCTGTTTCTATTTTCCTGAAAAACGTAGCGATGATGAATTAGCTCTTTCACAACACGTCTCACCATATCTATACTGACATTGGCCCACAGCGCAATTATTTTATAGGGTGATTTAATCAGGCGTGAATCTCTCAGCAATGCATACACCACTTTCAAACCACTCGGCGTTAATACAATGCCCCGCCTATGGGCAACCAACTTCTGTTGCTGGTTTTGAGGAAGCTTACTATTTGTGGAATACACGCCAATACCTTTTTCATTCAGGTAGGCATTTCCTGCCGTATCGATAAAAGGCACATTCAGTTTACGCAGCTTAGCAGCCATGCCTGGAGTCACATAATCTGCGACTAGCATACCTTTTACTGGCAACCTCAGGACATCATTGGCCAACACGCCCATATGTTCAGTCTGAACGGAAAACCTGATTTTTGGGAAGTAGCGAAGATGCGGGAATTCCTCGATATAAATTCTGCCTTCGGCATTCATTCCACCATTGTAATAATCATCTGTTAACTCAAGGTGGATTCCAATTTTATTATTTACGGCCAAAATCGCATCTTCTAATAAATCGGATCGGGCTTCTTCTTCATCAAAATAATTCATGTTTCATTACCTCAACTAGAGTTTAGAGTTTCAGGAGTAAAAAAAGCTTAAAAAGAATACCAATAACAGTTGACATAGCAGCCCACTTCGAGCTGCCGCGCCTTGCCTAAC
>JACNJF010000043.1 GCA_014382695.1 Gammaproteobacteria bacterium
TAACGTTTAAATTTATTCAAGGCCTGTTGCATATAACTGTTACAAAATGAAACCGTCCAATTCTTTATTGGAACCGCTGAAAAAAGCATTTCACTGACATAATTATTAATAATAACTGAATATCGAGCAGAGTGTTCTGTTTCTACTAAGGCAAATTATATTTTATTCTTATTTCATCATTAATATTTAGAAATCAGCCTGATTTATACAATGAAACCAGTTTCTATCTATATATTTAAAACCCGGTTAGGTCGCTATAATTTCAGACTAATCAAGCCCTTACCCGAGTAATTGAAAGTATAATATTTGCTAACCCTTATTGAAACGCATCTCACTATTTACTGGGCAACATGCGCCGGAAAGGATGAGTCATAGCCCCAGATATCGGTATCGAAACCCTGCTCCCGTAAAGATTCACCGCGTGCTGAAATATAACGCTGAAAACTCGGTTGGGTTTGATACGCTCCTTCCAGCACATAAGCCAGACTTGACTGAAAATGAAAGGTCTTCAGAAAGCCATCGATGCGATGAACCTCAATACCCTGAGCGTTATAAAACACAACCGATGGCGTATAGCCGATATTCAGTTTGCGCGCGAAATCACTTTGACTGAGCGGCGTACCGTCCGGGGCAACCAGTGGTGTATCAGAATATATATTGAGCTGAACACTATCCATCTTTTTGACCAGCTCACGAGTGGGTTTATCGGAAAGTACCCGCTCGTGTAATACCTTGCATTCGGCACATCCAGGAGACTCAAAATAAACGGCTAGATAGCGCGAACCGCTGGCTAACTGCTGCTGTAGATTTGTCGACCGTAGGAAAAAATCTTCGTCAATTAACGGACCAGTTGCCAGCTCACTCTGACTACGTACAAACTCATTAAAACTGAGTTTATTCTCCAGTTTTTCTGCGGCATAGCGTAACGCCAGTCTGAACTTGTCCGATGGATAATAACCATTCAGGCGTAAAGCGGTTTTCCCCTGTTCATTCAGAAACAGAATCGTCGGGGTATACTGTACCTGAAGGGCTGCGGCAAAGGTTTTTTCGGTAAAAGGCTTGCCACCAATAGATACAATCTGACGGTCTCCCCACATGTTGATTTCGATCGCATCAAAATGCTTTTGAATATAGTTACCGAGTACAGGATCAGCAAAGTTTTCTTCCACTAACCTGGCGCAATATGGGCAGCCATCCTGATGAAAGTAAATCATCACGCGCTTGTTTTTTGCGGCCGCTTCCGCGATGTCCTCTTCAAACTCAAGAAAGCTATCTTTCAGCCAGAGCGGACTTTGAGCCGTTTTAGCACCAAGATATCTGCCCTGAGGCGAGGTATCAGCCTGCACATTAAACAATAAAACCCATACAACTATCGTCATTAATAGCTTCATCACTCAATACCTTATTTAATTTTAAAGTTAGACTGAAAAAGTGAATGTAAATTCACTTCCCAGCCTCAGACCTTAACAGAAAACACTATAAAACGGATAACCCTGCGTTCTCCTCAGCGTCAATCACTTCAAGTGTACTTTTCCCAAAAGTACCTTTCTGCTACTCAGCACATTCTCGAGGACCAAGAAAAAAATTCGCGGACCTAGAATTAAGATAGTCAGAACAGGATCAGGTTATGTAATTAGCGTAATAGAACCTGGCGTCTAACGGCTTTTTATTAAAGAAGGGGATACCATCTGACTCAAAAACAGCACACTTTCAACGTTAAGAATCAACCTGTCCAGACGACCCTGTTTTTACCTTCAGCCTTGGCCTGATACAACGCATCATCTGCTCGCTTAAAAAATTTACGCTCATTATCACCGGTTTTATAGCAGGTAACGCCAAGACTGATGGTCACCGGCCCGACTTCATCAAAAAGTGTATCCGCTATAATCTGGCGGCATCTTTCGGCCATCCTGAGTGCGCCTTCCCGACCTGTTTGTGCCATCAGGATGGTAAATTCTTCGCCCCCCCAACGGCTTAACATATCCACATCCCGTACCACTTCCTTGATGCGCTCCACCAGCTCTTTTAACACTCTGTCACCCATATCATGCCCATACTGGTCATTCAGGCGCTTGAAGTTATCGATATCAAAGATCAACATTGAAAAGGAACTTTTGTATCGACTCGCCTGCCCCATCAATTCCTCCAGAGTATTCTCAAATGCGCGTCGATTACTGATACCGGTCAAGGTATCCGTAACCGTCAAGTCCCTCAGATACTCATTACTCTGGCTCAATTGCTGTGTCGCATCATTAATCTGCTGCTGAAGTGAAGCATTGATAGCGAGAATTTCTCTGTGTCGCAGAAATATGAACGCAATTATCACCAGCACAATCAGCCCATTCATGAACCAGAATACCGTTTTTGCATCCCAGAAATCTTTTTCCGCCACAAACCATTTCCGATAAATCCTGTGGTACTGATCTGAATGCAGCAACGATTGCAATGCAAGCTCGATCTGATCTCTCAACTGTGGCGCACTGTGGCGCATCCAGCCTTACCGCCAGCGCATTTTTAACTTCCGTCAAAGGCGGATCTATGGCACGAATTTTATCGCTTAACTGGTAATTTCTAACCCTGTTCATCATCCCCGTGTAGGGATAAATCATGGCATCGACCTGTCCACTGATCAGGGCGTGAAAGGCCCTGTCAAAATCAAGATGCTCGCGCAGGTTTAAAGTGTTCTGATGGATGATGGGCATGCCATCGCAGTTATCTTTCACAATGGCAACCTGAAAAGGCTCCAGGTCTTCGCGTGAGTGAATGAAATTATTACTCGAACGTACGAAAATCGAGACTGGAAAAGTTTCCACTGGAGAGGTAAACAAGGTGAAGCCTTTTACATCCTCACTCATACTTAACAATGGAACGATATCGGCGGTTCTATTTTTTAAAGCCCCACACACCTGCCTCCAGTTATCCATGATTTTGTATCTGAAAGATATCCCGGCTCTGACAGCAACTTCATCGAATACTTCAATTCCAAACCCCTGCAGTTGACCCGTTTCACCCACAAAGAAATAAGGTGGATAATTTAATGGGACAGCCACCAGCAGATCTTCAGTCGGTAACCATTGCTGCGCTTGCAATACTGCACAATGGCATATCATCAACAGGATGATGACAGGGTATTTAAAAAGAGAAACATTTTTGGCAACCATCAGCGCTAGTCCTTCAGCCAAATCAACGGAGTTTCAGGGCGCACAGGCATTAGACTGAGCCTTTGACAATCTCTGTATCGAGCACATAACAGGAAAATAATTCAAAGGAAAACAGATACTTACAATGAACATAAACCCCTGAGTCTGTGCGAATGACACAACCACCTATGCTTCCTTAGCCGAGAATCTTAATGCACAGTATAATCCTCGCAAGCATAATAAATTTGACGTATGTCAAGCCACAACCAGTCCACCAAATTGAGTCATATACTTCAGAGATAGACTACTTATACTTGGCTGGAGTCGATACTGAGAGTTTTCAGTTGACGTAAAAACGCATAGACAATAATTAAATTACATTTAATATTAAAAAAAACCGGAGGGTTTAATCACCATGAGTATAAAAAACATCCTTACACTTTCTGCCAGTCTAATAATAATGACCATTACTTCCAGTGTGGCGGCTGTAGAAATCGATTCATCCATTGCCCGGGGTGGAAAACTGTATGACAAATGGTACAAGGTGACAGGCGCAGAAAAGCCAGCCGATACCCATCCTGCATGGCCCGCTTCCAATACCCAAAAGAAAGGAGATGTCACACATCGCTGCAAATCCTGCCATGGCTGGGATTTAATGGGTAAAGACGGCGCTTATTCGTCGGGTTCGTATCAGACAGGTATCAAAGGTTTGACCGCAATGAAAGGCGCATCCAATGATCAGGTTATCAAGACCATGCAGGACTCAACTCACGGTTATAAGGGAAAAATGAGTGCCCAGGACTTAACCGACCTGGCAAATTTCGTCACTAAAGGGCAGTTCGACATCGATGCTGTGATAGATCGAAACAGTAAAAAGGCGAAAGGCGATATTGCGCAGGGCGAACGCTATTTCAATACCGTATGTGCCGGTTGCCATGATAAAACTGGAACCAAGCCTAAAGATATGCCGGCTTTAGGAGGCCTGGCGACCAAAAATCCCTGGGAGATTATTCAAAAAATCATGAATGGCCAGCCCGATGAGCAAATGCCTTCGATGCGAGCGTTTGACCTGCAGGTATCCGCTGATATATTGGCTTATATCCAGACTCTTCCACAGAAATAGAAAAACATTCCAGCTAAAACGCCCCTGCCCATCAGGGGCATTTTAGCTGAACCCACAAAGTTATTGCGAGATACCCATGCTGAAAACCCTTAAACAACGCGTTTATCAATTTTTAGCCGCAGGCATCCTGCTGGGAATCCTGCTCTGGGGCGGCCTGCATACGGTGGTAGAACAGACCAATAGCCTGCAGTTCTGTATCTCATGCCATGAGATGGAGCAAACGGTCTATCAGGAATATAAGGAAAGCATCCACTATAAAAATGCTTCCGGGGTTCGAGCCATTTGTTCTGACTGCCATGTTCCTAGAGAGTGGGGACCTAAAATGCTGCGTAAAATCAGAGCCAGCAATGAACTCTACCACAAGCTTATGGGCACTATCGATACACCCGAAAAATTTGAAGCTAAACGCCTTCAGCTTGCCGAAAATGTCTGGAACAGTATGAGAAAAACAGACTCACGCGAATGTCGTAACTGTCACGCCTATGAAGCCATGGACTTTCACAAGCAAAGACAGCGTTCCGCCGAAAAAATGCAGCAGGCCATCGAAAAAGGCAGCAAAGAAACCTGTATTGACTGTCACCAGGGAATTGCACATAAATTGCCCGACGGCTACGGTGATGACGACCGCTAGGAAAAATATTTTAATAATACAGCCCTGCTTCTAACACAGCCGCATATTAAATCTGTGCCTTTCAAATCCAGACCGTTTTACGATTTAATCCATAAAACTTCTTCAGGGTACGCGAAGAACCTCCTTTCACTGTAAAAACAGAGGCTAGAAATCAGAATACTTCAGTCTCCAGCCAAAAAAAACATCCCTCACTTGATTTAAAGTATTGCAAACACAAATCTATGCTTTAAATTTAGGACAAATATTACGTTATAGAAGAAAGACATAGCGCCCTTTAATGTGATATTTATAACCCTAAAAAAATATAGATACAGGCAGAAACTAATAGCAATAACTTTAAGTCCAGCAACTTTACACCAAAATTGTATTCCTACAGGAGATATCCACTATGAACAATATAGCCCTACTAAATGATTCTAATTTTTTACCTTCAGCAGATACAAAATATCAGCACCTGAAAACCCATTATGATGAAAAATTTAAAACCGGCTGGTTCTTAATGAAAGCCGAACCACGTCCATGTTTCACGCCGACTCTGCTGGCGGATCTTGCCAGTTATCTGCGTGAAGTCAGAACTGAAATGCAGGCCAGTGATGGTGAAAAATATAACTACCTGGTGGTAGGCTCTGATATAGAAGGGATTTTTAATCTGGGTGGCGATCTAAATTTATTTACTCAATACATCGACAATAGAGACCGTGCAGGATTACTCGACTATGCGTTGAAATGTATTGATATTCTTTATCAGAATATCCGCCACTATGACCTTGATCTGACAACTATCTCCTTAATCCAGGGGGACGCTCTCGGTGGCGGTTTTGAGGCGGCTTTATCCAGTAACATCATCATCGCAGAACGTGGCGTTAAAATGGGTTTGCCAGAGGTTTTATTCAACCTGTTCCCGGGTATGGGTGCTTACTCGCTATTATCCAGAAAAATCGGCCCGTCAAAAGCGGAACAGATGATACTCAGCGG
>JACNJF010000217.1 GCA_014382695.1 Gammaproteobacteria bacterium
TTGGCTTTAAGTACCTATTCTAAAATTATAATTATAATTATAAAAATTTAATGGGGACGTTTCTGTCCCCTTTTTTTTCCAATTTTTTCGAAGCTCTAATTAATAATTTTTTCACAGGTTTTTTTGAGGATTGATACAGTGAGTAGCTCAAATTCAGAACACAAACTGGCCATAAAATATGCCGCCTGGGTGATGCGTAATCGCATTCTGGTGATCATGGTCGTACTAATAACAACGGTGCTGGCGTCACTCCAGATTAAGAATCTGGATATTAGAAATGACCCGGACACCCTGCTACCAGCCAGTAATCGCTATGTGGCGACGAATGCCTACGGCGAGCAGAAATTCGGTATGGGTAACCTGATGGTATTGGGTTTTATCCTGAAAGAACCGGGCGATATTTACCAGCCCTGGTTTGTTAATCTGGTCAAGGATGTACATGAAAAAATGGTGGGTTTAACCAACTCACGCGGTGAAAATTTCATGGATCTGGCAGCACAGAAAATTAAATACATGGGTGCTTCCGATGGCAGTCTGGTGTTTAAGCGATTGATTCCAACCTCTGGAATTTCCGATGATCCGGCCGTTGCCAAAGAGCAGCTCGATTTTCTCAGAGAAGGCCTGGAGACTAATCCGGTAATGGCACCGATGCTGCTGTATATGGAAGATGCAGCCGGTAACCGTTGTGAATTTGGACAACCCGACTGTACCGCCCGCGGTACCTTCATCATCGGCGATTATGATGACGGTGTGAAAGTCGTCTATCTGCCCTGGATCAGGGAAGTGATTGCGATAGCCGATGAAGTTAAAGCGAAATATGGGGACAAGGTCGAAATTCTGATCGCTGGTGAACCTTACTTCCTGGCCTATATGCTGTATGAGCTGGTCAACAAGTGGTGGTTGTTTGTGATCTCCATATTGATCGTGGTTGGCATTCTCTGGTGGCAGAACAAGGGCTGGCGCGGAGCCATCTATCCGATGATTGGTGTGTTTGCGACGATTGCGATGACACTCGGTCTGATGGGATTCACCGCCTTTAAGCTGACTACCATGATGGTATTAACCCCAATGCTGTTGCTGGCGATAGGCACCGGACACGCGGTTCAGGTGACCCGACGATTTCTAACCGAGATGCTGGACAATAATTGTGATGCGATGGCTGCTTCGGAAAAGGCTATCGCGTTAACCATAGTGCCTGCAACGCTCGCGATCATCACCGACATGGCCGGTTTTGCGACACTGGCTACGGTCGATATTTCATTTTATAAGGATTACGCCTATTTCGGTATGTTTGGTATGGCAACGCTGCTGGTGACTACCACTACGCTGATACCGATTTTGATGTCTTACAATCCACCAAAAATCAATATTGAGACCGATCATGCGCTTTGTGAGCCGTCCGCCATGGAGGATATGGCTGCCAGTAAAACGACCAATTTTATCACTGGACCCGGTAAGTGGGCGGTTGCACTGATGGTGGTACTGTTGATGGTATGGTCGGCCAAAGAAACTAAAATTCTTGACGGTACCATGGAAGATCTGATGCCGGGAGTGGAGAAAGGGATTAATTACTCCAGAGCCGCATTCAAGGAGTCTTCTGTCACGATTCAGGAGTTGACCCGTCTGGGCGAAGTTATGCCGGGCGTTATCTCGGTGAATATTCCCTTTACCAGTCGTCAACCGATGGCAGAGTTATGCGATGGTGAAGACAGGGATGGCAATCTGATCCCCGCCGGTTGCTGGGATAATGAAACGCTGGGAGCGCAGGGCATTATGAATGATGCCGAAGTGCTGAGTGCGATCGAGCAGATGGAAGAGTGGATGCGTTCACATCCGAACATCGGCTTTACCGGTTCTTATGTGCAGTATATTCGTCTGGTTAATATGTTGCTGTCATCCAGTGGTGGTAAAGGCGATGACATGGGGCTGTTCCATGTTCCTAGTCAGGCCCTGATGGAAAGTCGTAAAGATGTGTATAGCGACCCGGATGATCCTGAGTATGTGCCGAATCCAAACTTTATCGTGCAGGCTTACAATGGTCTGCTGGAAGTGAACACCAGTGATGGTGATTTAACCTCTTTCGTGGATACCGGAAGCTGGAATGAAGCGGTTATTATGGGCTTCGTGAATACCATGGATCCGGTGCTGGCGCATAAAGTGGTTGCCGATATTCATCAGTATCTGCGCGATCATGCGGACGAACCTGGCTTTAATAAAATCAAGTTCGGTCTGAACGTCGGTGAAACCGTCACCATGCCGGAAACCGGTGATGTCGTTACCATCGAAGGTGATGCGTCGATTACCGATCCCGGGCTGGGTGGATTCCTGGGGGCCACTGAGGCAACCCGTGAAGTTTCCTTTGATAACTGGCTGATCAGTCCGCTGCAGACAGCACTCGCCATTCTGATTATTTCAGCACTCATGTTCGGCTCAATCACGGTCGCGATTTCGATGGTGATCATGCTGTTTATCACACTGTTTGCGCAGTATGGTATGGGCGGTTATTTTACCTCGGTGCAAAACTGGTCGGGTAATCTGGCCTTCCATCTGCTGGTTACCCTGAGTATTGCGATGGGTCTGGGCGTGGATTACTCCATCTATCTAATCGAACGCTTAAAAGAAGAGTATAAGGCGTCGATGGGAGACTGGCCGAAAGCGGTGTTTGAAACCTTACGTACCACAGGTGGCGCGGTTCTGGCCTCAGTCATCGTGCTGTTAGGTAGTTTCATTCCGCTGGTTTCTACTGATCTGGCGAATACCTGGGGGCTCGGTATGTATATCGGTCAGGCACTCATCATTGATGTCATCATCGCGTTTACCTTCCTGCCGATATTGATCAAGTGGATGAAGCCGAAGTATGTTTTCGAGTTGAAAAGCCAGTAATCTACGCTTTTCCTGCAGGTGTTCGGCACCTGTAGGAAAAGGCTTTGTGAAACTCCACAGTAGAGGAATGTCCACGTTTAGTGCTAGAATCGGTTGTAAAATAAGCACTCAAAAAATAGCCTGGATGGGCCCTGATTAATTACTTAAAGGTGAAAATAATATGCAGTTAAAAACTATCGCACTGGCGTTGCCTTTGTTAATGCTAATAGGCTTTGCTCCAGTTAAAGCAGATGAAATGGTGATCGAAAAAGCGAGTCCTCTCGGCTTCGAAGAGACGATCGATAAGCTCAAATCGAATGCAAAAGAACTGGGCTGGAAAGTACCTTCAAAATGGAACAAGGATTTTCAGAAAAATCTGATGCATGTTACGGATATAGATGTTGGCAGAAATCTGGTGATCGAAATGTGTGAGCCATTTGCTGCAGTAGAGCTATTGATTCATGATCAGTACAAGAAATTTCTGTCCATGATGCCCTGTTCAGTGGCAGTGTATGAAAAGTCAGATGGTAAGGTTTATCTGTCGATGATGAATATCCAGTTGATGGGACAGATGTATAAAGGCCAGAAAGAGATCGACACGCTAGTGAAGACTCTTGGACCTCAGATGGAACAGATGCTGGTGATGGAATAGCTCTTTCAGACATTGTTAAAGAAAGCTTAAAAAAGCCACGTCCAGGGACGTGGCTTTTTTTTTGTGTCATCCTAAGTTCAACCGTATGGACTCACAAAAAACTAGATTTTTAGCAGTTAAACTAGATTTGAAATCACTAAATCTGGATTTGCCTGCTCCAGGAAGCCTGCCCGACTTAAGTGTCCGTAGCAAGTCGAGCGCTAAATCCATAGCAGTATTTCGATCTTTTAAGGAGAATAGTATAGTTATTTATCGAAAAAGATCGGATAAATAAACCGATTTCTCACCGACGCACTAGCCCATGGAAGGGCCTAGGTAGAGCAAAGCAGGAGCATTTGCCGAGTAGAGTCATTCTAAATCCGACAGGCTGCTGGGTACGCGGCAGTTATTCAATAGATGTCAGCCAACGAGCTCTTTGCCGCCATTTTAGATTCCAGCCTGATAGTCAAGTCCAACCAAATAGCAGTCATTCCTTTCAGTCCGTAGGCTATAACCGAAAGGTGACTTAGGAGTCATTGAGTAACTGGTTAATCAGGGCGATTATGATGCACAATCTATCAATTTGGATTCGCTAATGCTGGTAATTGATTTCTCAAATGGTGATGTTTTATACTTCAAAGGTCATTAATAAAATCCACCACCTTCACGATTTACATGGTCGTTTACGGCATGTGTCTGACTGGATCCGTTTACTCCAGAAAGGCAGGCAATTTTCAGGCTGTGGTCACGTACTTTAAAATATCCACAACCTGAGCTGGCGTTTTAGCCCAGGCCATCGCCGCACTATCAACTTCTTTGAGTGGATGAATAATAGCTTCATCATGTAAGGTAATATAGGGGGTTCCCAAAGCTGCAAGCTGGCCGGCATCAAATGCTGCATTCCATTGTTTGTATTTGTCACCAAAGCGGATCACGGCGATATCGCACATTCCAATGAGGTTTTTAGTGCGAATGGCATTCACTTTAGATGACTGATGATCGCGCCAGAAAGAATTGTCATTCTTCATTAGGTGATCACCCGCTTCATCACTGGCTTCATGGTTTGTTACCGCTGATGTAAAGTTCACCGGTAGTTTCAACGCCTTTGCACCCTGTTCTATTTGCTCACGCCAGTCGGTGTGGATTTCACCCGAAAGATACACTGTCCAGTTGATTAGTTCGTTCATATATCGCATTCAGATTTTTAGGAAAGTGAGCATATTCGCATAGTTAAGTATTGCTTTCTACATCGGTAACTAATTCATACACTCCTTAAAAGTGACATTAAAGGTCAGCTTTTGGCCGACAGTTTCTTTAGCGGGTATTGCATAATTTGATTTCAGCAATGGCTGCTATGTCGAAACCCCTGCGGTACGGCTTGTAATCCTAAACTGCCGATTCGTGTAGATTACCGATAGAGCTAATATTCATAAACGGCAGCTTAACTTTGAATTCGGTCTTTGCAGGAAATCTGGTAAATCCAGTAATTCAGAACTCTATGGCCCGTAAACCCTGTATAGGTCGCTGGATAATCCCGGTCGGGGTAAAGGCAATCCAGGTATTTGCGTGTCCCTATGTCGACAGGGTGCTGTGAATTTACAGTCTTTTCAGGCACAACAGATAACTGTTATCGTCTGGCATGGTGTTATTACGCTGTGCCAGCCATAAAGCCTGACCCAGGCACTCGATCATCGCATGTTCAGCAGGATGCTGACCGAGTTTGTTCGATAGTTTGTGATGGATGCTTTTGATGCCGACAGGTCTATCGGTAGAAACCTGTTCACGCAGCGCTATGTGCATGCCCATGTGTAGAAAAGGATTGCTATTGCCAGATTCTGGATTGAATTCCCTGCTTTGGATCGATTCACCCTGTTCCAGATAGGGGTGGTACTCGGGGTGAAGCTGGATGATGTCGGCGATCAGCGATTCCATCGGTTCGAGTAGCTGAGCAAGCTGCATTTTCTGCCATACCGACACATAGACCTGGCGAACTTCATCTCTTGTCTGGAACATGAATGGGAACTGGGTGGTTGAAAGAAGCGGCAGTATAACACCCGAAACCCGATATATTCAGTCCGAGGTTTTTTTGCTGTACTCACACAGGTCTTCAATGATACAGCTGCCACAACGCGGTTTACGTGCAATGCAGGTGTAGCGTCCATGCAGGATAAGCCAGTGGTGCGCATCCAGTTTGAACTGCTCAGGCACCAGCCGCATCAGGCGTTTCTCGACTTCGAGTACATTTTTTCCAGCGGCGATGCCGGTACGGTTGGAGACCCGGAAGATATGCGTATCGACGGCAATGGCGGGTTGCCCGAAGGCGGTATTTAGGATCACATTGGCGGTTTTGCGCCCGACTCCCGGTAGTGCTTCAAGCGGCTCTCGCTGTGCCGGGACTATGGACTGGTGCTGTTCGATCAAGATCTGGCAGGTTTTGATAACATTGCTCGCCTTTGAATTAAACAGGCCGATGGTTTTTATGTATTGTTTTAGGCCTGCTTCACCCAGTTTCAGGATGGTCTCAGGGGTGTTGGCGACAGGGTACAGTTTAGCCGTGGCCTTGTTTACACTGACATCGGTCGCCTGTGCAGAAAGCATGACGGCGATTAGCAGCTCAAACTCGGAGCTATAGTTGAGTTCTGTCGTGGGAGCTGGATTCTGCTCTCGGAGGCGGCTGAATATCTGTATACGTTTGTCTTTATTCATAGAAAGGCCGCATGTTTGACACGAAGTATACCGATAAAACGAAGATTATTTTAATCAACAGGCGGTCCGGAAAATTCTGCCACACATCCTTTTTTAAACTGTTATGCGATTCGTAAAATATAGCTTAAGTGGTTAAAACGGGTTCAGCCGATGGAGGGACAACAGGTGCCATGATACGCGATTCGATCAGGTTTTTACCGACGATTAACAGGGCCAGACCGAAAAAGGCGCCGGGCGGTAGGATGGCCACCAGAAAGCCTCCGTATTCCGGGTTCAGGGTGATTTTTAACAGCGCAGCAGCGGGACCAAACATCAGGTCGGCATTCGCCAGAATGGTACCGGAGCCCACCACTTCACGTATCAGACCCAGCAGGGTCAGCACAATCAGAAATCCCAGGCCCATCATAAAGCCATCTAGCGCAGACAGAGCAATCGTATTGCGGGAAGCGAAGCCTTCCGCGCGCGCGATGATTGAACAGTTGGTCACTATCAGCGGTATGAAAATACCCAGCACCAGATACAGGTCATAAAACCAGGCTTGCATACTGAGTTCAATGATGGTAACTACCGAGGCGATGATCAGCACAAACACCGGCAGGCGTACTTCAGGCCGGACGATATTACGAATCATGGAAACCAGACTGTTGGACAGGATCAGGGTGATCATGGTGG
Source organism: Gammaproteobacteria bacterium (assembly GCA_014382695.1). Classification (GTDB taxonomy): domain Bacteria; phylum Pseudomonadota; class Gammaproteobacteria; genus JACNJF01. The sequence continues at coordinate 6,872 of JACNJF010000217.1, forward strand.
CCAGTCCCAGACCGATACCGTTGATGGTGGAACTGGTGACGGCCAGTAGCGGGCACAGTCCAAGTAACTGAACCAGTGCAACATTGTTTTTCCACAGGCCATTAGAAGTGATTTCAGCAGCTGAGGTGGTCATAGGAATAAACTCTCCTGATTAGTCTGATAATATTCCAGGGTACTTTTTACGGCTCTAACAATGGCGCGTGGAGTGATTGTAGCACCGGTTATCTGATCAAAGGCACCGCCATCGCGCTTTACTTTCCAGTCATTGATTGGTGGGTCGATCAGGGATCTTCCATCAAAGCCGAGTATCCAGGCGGATTTGCGTACTTCGATGGCATCACCCAGACCGGGGGTTTCATTGTGCTTGACCGCTCTGACGCCGGCCAGAGTTCCATCCTGATTGACCGCGACCAGTAGATTGATATCACCACTATAACCGCCACTGGCAATACAGTTAAACACGACGGCGACCGGGGTATGATTTTTACGTGCGCGGTAGACGACGCTGTCTTGAATGGTTCCAAGCAGAGGGGAAGGTTTAACCTCCAAGATATCCAACGCAATGTCGTTATCGATTCTGCTGGAAGGTATCAGTTCATAAAGGGTGCGCAGTAAAACCCTTTTTTCATTGGCCGCAATACGCTCCAGTGTTCCCTGCTGGGTAAACGCGACCAGTGAAGTGCCGATGACGGAGAATAGCCAGAGCAGGAAACCGGATATCATGATCTGCTTGATGTTAATTTGCATGATCCTGCCTGTCCGAGGTGGTAGTGAAATATGGGGCTAAATTATCCATCTCTGTTGATCTAAGGTTTAATGATCTTGCGGCGGATTAACACCGAATACCCGCGGTTGGGTGTAATAATCGATTAAAGGAACTGCCATATTGGCCAGTAATACCGCGAATGCAACGCCATCCGGATAGCCGCCCCAGCGCCGGATCACGATCACCAGTGCGCCGATCAGAAATCCATACAGCAGCCGGCCTTTGATCGTTGTCGCCGAAGTGACCGGATCGGTGGCGATGAAAAAGGCGCCCAGCATCAGGCCGCCGGAAAACAAATGAAAGCCAGGAGAAGCGACGCTGTCTGGATCTACCACGTAAAAAATGAGAGAGAACAGCAGCAGGCCGCTGATCATGGCGAGCGGAATATGCCAGCGAATGGTTTTGCTATACAGCAGGAAAACCCCGCCCAGGAACCACCAGTTCGCAATCCATTCCCAGCCTACACCGGCAAAATCACCGAATACCGGTGACTGGCGGATTTCACTGATCATCAGGTTCATGCCCAGCCCGGTTTTATACTGATCCAGCGGGGTCGCTGAAGTGAGTGCATCCCAGTGCTGAGGCTCGAGTAGACCGAGCGTAAAAGAGAGTGATTCCATCAGGCTAAGTGAATCAGAGCTGACCTGCATCGGTAAAAACCAGGTGGTCATGTCTTTCGGGAAGGAGATCAGGATCACCACATATCCGACCATGGCCGGATTAAAGGGGTTAAAGCCCAGCCCGCCATACAGATGTTTACCTGCAATCATGGCAAAACCAATACCGGTTACGATCAGCCACCACGGGCTATGCATCGGGATGCATAACGCAAACAGCCAGCCAGTGACGATAGCGCTGTAATCGGACAGATAGGGCATCAGCGGCTTTTTACGCAGCAATAAAACACCCGCTTCAAACAGTATTGCAAAACTGATGGCAACAATCAGATTGATGATTAAGCCATAACCAAAATACCAGATATACGCCAGTGTACCGGGCACCAGAGCGATGAGCACATTCAACATCATGCGGTTGGTTGAGGCTGAAGGCGAGATGTAGGGTGAGGATATGACGCTCATGATTTATCCTGGTTGATTTTTTGCCGCCGGGAATTGGCTTCATCAATCTGACGTTGCTGCTCGGGGGTCAGATTACTGGTGTTCTGCGGCTCAACCTGCTGCGCTTTCTTACGCGCTTTCACCCGTTCCAGCGCGGCCTGAACCGCATCGACGCTGGGCGTAGAGCTGGTATCGGCTGCCTTCGCCTTTTGTTCTTCCGCCGCTTTGGCTGCCAGCGCTTCTCTTTTCAGCCGGCGTTTTTCTTCGTCCTGCTGTTTCAGTTTAAGCAGGCGGGCCTCACGGAATTCGTGACGTTTGCGTGAGCGGTCGGAGTTATAGGTTTTACGACGCTGCTCCCAGATTTCACTCTTGGCAAAACGGTAGTGCTGTACCAGTGGAATATGGCTGGGGCAGACCGCTGCACAGCAGCCGCATTCGATACAGTCAAACAGATGGTATTGTTCGGTCAACTCAAACTGGCGCGTTTTACTATACCAGTACAGCTGTTGCGGCAGTAGCTGCGCAGGACAGACCTCGGCGCACTGACCGCAGCGCACGCATTCCTGCGTCTGTGGCTGATCCAGATGGTCGAGTATCAGGATGGTATTGGTGGCTTTCACCACTGGCACCTGATCCGTGCTCAGATTGAGTCCCATCATCGGCCCGCCCATCACCAGTTTGGGCTGTTGCACGCTATAACCACCGGCCAGTTCGATCAGATGGCTGATCGGTGTGCCGAGGCGGGTGACCCAGTTGCCCGGGTTTTTAATACCGGGACCGGTTACCGTGACGATGCGCGAAGTCAACGGCTGGCAGCGATCTACGGCCTGGGTAATCGCGTAGCAGGTGCCGACATTCTGGCAGAAAACGCCAATCTCAAAGGATAGTTGCCGGCTATGCACTTCGTGCCCGGTGAGCAGCTTGATCAACTGTTTTTCACCGCCGGAAGGGTACAGCGTTGGAATCGATTTGATGCTGGTGGCACCGAGCTGCGAAGCTTCCAGAGCCTGTTGCATGGCCTTGATGGCCAGCGGCTTGTTGTCTTCTATGCCGATCAGGGTTTGCTCAGGCTGCAGCATCAGCTGTAGTAGTTGCACCCCGCGCAGCACGTCGGTGGCATGCGTCTGCATCAGAATGTCATCACAGGTGATATAGGGTTCGCACTCTGCGCCGTTGATGATCAGTGTTTTGATCGGTTGCAGTCTGGCGCGTGACAGCTTGGCTTCGGTCGGAAAAGTTGCGCCACCGAGTCCGACAATACCGGCGGAACGGATCAGCCTTAACAGATCCGAGGGCTGCAGGTCGTGGGTGTTACACCAGCCCTGATCATACACATACTGAGTGTCCTTGCCATCCGGTATCAGAATAAAGCAGGGTGCGCTGTTACCCGAGGGGTGGGCGATCGGACGTTCTTCGATCGCACGGATGATACCGGATGTGGGTGCATGCACCGGGGCGCTGACCAGTTCACTGGATTCGGCCAGCAACTGGCCACGCGCAACCTGATCACCGACCTTGACGGCAGCAATATTCGGCTCTCCGATGTGCTGACTGATGCGGATGATCAGTTCTGCGGGCAGGCTGGCTGTTTGCAATGGACGGGTCAGCGATTCCGCCTTGTGATCATCCAGATGCAGACCGCCGTGAAACCTGAAAACGGATGGATTATTGCTCATCTGGGTCATCTGCCTGTGTGGCTGGATAGTGGTTCGGGGGGTGACCACTTCCAGTCAGCCAGGGTCTGTTTAACCGGAATCATATCGATACAGTCTACCGGGCAGGGCGGCAGGCACAGTGCACAGCCGGTACACTCAACTGCAATGATGGTATGCATGTGCTTGGCAGAACCGAGGATCGCATCCACCGGGCAGGCCTGGATACACAGCGTACAACCGATACAGTTCATTTCATCGATGAATGCAACCAGCGGCACTTCGTTATGTTCACCATGCTCGGCATTCAGTGGTAGAACTTCGACATCCAGCAGATCGGCCAGTGCTACGATGGTCGAGTTGCCACCGGGAGGGCATTGATTGATCGGTGCTTCTCCGTTCGCAATGGCTTCCGCGTAAGGTCGGCAACCGGGATAACCACACTGGCCACACTGGGTCTGCGGCAGAATTGCATCGACCTGATCGACGATAGGATTGCCTTCCACACGGAAGCGGATCGCGGCATAGCCCAGTATCAGGCCGAAGCTGCCGGCGATAAAGCTTAAGGTGAGAACCGCGATCAGGACCAGCATATCAGACCTTGACCAGTCCACTCAGGCCCATAAAAGCGAGTGACATCAGCCCTGCCGTTATCAGGCCAATGGCAGCGCCGCGAAAAGGGGCTGGAACGTCGGCCACATTCACCCGCTCACGCATCGCGGCGAACATGATCAGTACCATGGAAAACCCGACTGCGGCCCCAAAACCGTAAAATGCCGATTCCAGAAAGGTATGTTGTTCCTGGATATTCAACAGGGCGACACCGAGTACCGCACAGTTAGTGGTGATGAGAGGGAGGAATATACCTAGCACGTTATGCAGTAGCGGGCTGGTTTTATGCACTACCATCTCGGTAAAGTTGACCACCGCTGCAATCGTGATAATAAACGCAATGGTGCGCAGAAACTCCAGTCCGAGCGGTGCCAGCACCCAGGTGTTGACGATATAACTCAGCACAGCAGACAGGGTTAATACGAAAGTAGTCGCGGCACTCATGCCGATGGCGGTTTCGACCTTGCGCGAAACGCCCATAAACGGACACAGGCCAAGGAATTTAACCAGTACGATATTGTTAACAAAAATGGTACTGACGAGGATGAGTAGGTATTCAGTCATGGCGCTGATTATACGGGGGAGGCTGGCGGATGCCTAGCCTGTCGAAGACTGGATTGAGAGTATTCTTGTATTTGCCTGAAGTTTGCCCTGCAGAAAATTTTCTGCAGGGCATTGACGCTGGGTTTATAGCCCCAGCTTGTTGGCTACGAAATCGGCATCCTTGTCGCCACGTCCGGACAGGTTGATCAGTATGGTCTGGTCTTTCGACATGGTCGCCGCCTGTTTCATCGCGTAAGCAACCGCGTGTGCGGATTCCAGCGCCGGAATGATTCCTTCCAGTCGCGACAGGGTCATGAACGCATCCAGGCACTCTTCATCATCGGCGGTCTCATACTCTACCCGCTTGATATCTTTTAGATAGCAGTGCTGAGGGCCAACACCGGGGTAATCCAGGCCGGAAGCAATCGAATACACCGGTAGCGGGTTGCCCTTGTCATCCTGCAGCGTATAGCATTCAAAACCATGAATCGCACCCTTGCTGCCGAGGGTCAGGGTGGCTGCGTGCTGGTTGGTATTGAGCCCTTTGCCGGCCGGTTCTACGCCGACAATTTTAACGCCATCATCATTCAGAAATGCGGTGAACAGGCCGATCGCATTGGAGCCGCCACCGACACAGGCGGTGATAATATCCGGCAGCTTGCCGTGTTTGGCGAGAAACTGTTCGCGTGCTTCACGCCCGACGATGCTCTGAAAGTCCCGGACCATCTTGGGGAAGGGGTGTGGCCCTACCACCGAGCCGATCGCATACAGCGAGTTGACCGGGTCTTTCAGGTATTCTTCGAACGCGCTGTCGACCGCATCTTTCAGGGTCTGGGTGCCGCGCGTGACCGGCACCAGCTTGCAGCCGAGGATCTTCATCTTGGTCACATTCGGGTGTTCCTTTTCAATATCGATCACACCCATGTGGATTTCGCATTCAATACCGACCAGTGCGCAGGCGGTGGCCAGCGCGACGCCATGCTGCCCGGCACCTGTTTCAGCCAGTACCCGAGTTTTACCCATGTATTTAGCCAGCAGAGCTTCGCCCAGGCAATGGTTGATCTTGTGCGCACCGGTGTGGTTCAAGTCTTCGCGTTTGAGGAAAATCTGCGCACCGCCGATCTTGTCGGACAACCGTTTAGCATGATAGATCGGGCTCGGGCGACCGGTGTAATCGGCGTTCAGTTCGGCCAGCTCCTGCAGGAATTCGGGGGTGGTTTTAACTTTTTCATAGGCATCGTTGATGTCGTCCATGATCGCCTTTAATTCAGGTGGAATAATCTGTCCGCCGTATTCTCCAAAGTAACCCTTGTCATCCGGCATTGGTGCGAAATTGAAAGTCATGTTTTATCCTCTGATATTGTTCGGTTTAAGCGCGCGAATATACTGATAATTGGGCGGCATGTCATGAAAGAATGTGTGGAAAGTAACCGCTGGGTGCTTGCTTTTTTAAGACTGGGCTCTAGAAATGCCCAATTATGGTGCGACGGGACGCTGAAATACCACTCACTGGTACAAACATGGTACTTTTCGTCAGTGTCAATGAGGGTATTTAAATCAATACCCATGATAGCGTTATGATTCGGAGAGGCATCTTTAACAGGGGTGGAGTAACAATGACGACAAGGCTTACGGTAGATATAGGGCAGTATTCTGTAAAAGGCGATAAGGCCAACAATGATGATTTTTATGCCGCCCTGATACCACAGGATGGCACGCTGGAAACCCGGGGTATCTGCTGTGTTGTGGCCGACGGAATGGGCAATACAGAGCGAGCGGCCGAATCCAGCGAGCAATGCGTCAAAACCTTCCTGAGTGATTATTACAGTACCCCTGAAACCTGGTCGGTACGTAAATCCGGCAGCAGGGTGTTGTCAGCTATCAATCGATGGCTACTGGCGCAGAGTCAGAATAGCCTGGCGGACGGGATGGTGACGACCTTCAGTGGGGTGGTGTTTAAGTCGACGACGGCTCATATTTTTCATGTCGGTGACTGCCGTATTTACCGCATGAGGGATTATGTGCTGGAGCGTCTGACCCACGATCATCGGGTTAAGGTGTCGCGCGGCAGCAGTCATTTAAGTCGCGCGATGGGACTCACCGCGTCACTGGATATCGATTACCAGACCGTTACACTGGAACCCGATGATCTGTTTATGCTGATTTCTGACGGGGTGCATGACGTTCTTTCGAATAGTCAGTTAAAGGCCTGTCTGGTGTCGGAGTACGATAATCTGGATGTGGTTGCCAGTAATATCGTACAGCAGGCGGTTGCAGCTGGCAGTCATGACGATGTCACTGCACAGCTGATTGCGATCCGCCAGATTCCTGCGCGCCATGAAAAAGAGATTTTTTCGCGCATCAGTCAATTGCCCTTTCCACCCTATCTGGGGCCGGGTATGAGCCTGGATGGCTATCTGATTGAACAGGAAATTCACTCCAGTCATACTTCACAGATCTTCCGGGTGCGCGATCAGCACAGTGCAGAGCTGTTGATGATGAAAACCCCCTCCCTCGAACTAAAAGATAACAGAGCCTATGTTGAACGCTTCTATCGCGAAGAATGGGCCGGTAAACACATCCAGAGTCCGTGGGTAGTTAAGGTGATTGAGCCGCTGCGCAAGCGCAGTTTTCTGTACTACCTGATGGAACCGCTGAGCGGCATCACGCTGCGCGAATGGATTCGCCAGAACCCGCAGCCTGAGCCGGCACCTGTGGTTGAACTGATTCAAAAAGTGATCGCCGGGATACAGGTGTTTCATCGGCTGGACATGTTACACCGTGATATCCGCCCGGAAAACATCATGCTGGATCAACAACAGGCGCTAAAAATCATCGATTTTGGCTGCGTCAAGATAGCCGGCATCGAAGAGATTACCGGGGCTGGAGATCGTGGCAATACGCGTAAAAATACGCGCTATGCTGCCGCCGAGCTTTTGCTGGGTGGAATCACCGATCAGCGTACCGATCTCTACTCTACTGGAGTCATGCTATATGAAATGCTGACCGGACGGTTGCCGTATGGATGCCAGCTAAAGCAGGAGCTGAGCTGGGACACGCTGGGTAAGATCAAATATCAGTCAGCACTGAGATATAACCCCAGAGTTCCGCTGTGGCTGGATGGTGCCATCGAGAAAGCGGTGAAACTGGATATAGATGCACGCTATGCAAGCTTCGCCGAATTTTTGTATGACCTGAATAATCCTAACCCTGCCTTTAATAGCCGACTGCGACCCCTGGTCGAAAAGCAATCAAACACCCTGTGGAAGCTATTAGCCCTGGTGCTGTTTCTGAGCAACCTGTTACTACTGTTTTTTTTACTGCTATTCGATGTGATCGATTAAAATATAGGGGCCTGGGTAGCCGCGTCTTTGACCAGGGTTAGCGGATAAAATCATGGTCGCTGGCCGGGGTTTCCCGGCCAGGCCACTGCACGCAAAAAATTATCAGGTTATTCAGCTCACCGGTGCTACACTTTTCCAGTCCGGTTATCGTGTTTTGGTGGATTAATTGACGGTAACCGGCGTCGATGGGCACTGAATCTTCACCCAATTCAATCTGGAATAAAAAAAAATAAAACTATGATACAGGAATACCAGACGGGATTTCAGGACAGGCTGTTAGAGGAAAAAGTCAGCGTTTTATATTTAAATGCGCCAGTAACGAATGTGTCGATTTTTATTATATCGACCTGCTTCTATTTCTTTATGCAGCATAAACTGGATGCCGATTATCTACTGCTGTGGCTATTTTTTATTCTGTTAAGCGCCGGAATTCGTCTATTGCTATGGTGGTTGCAGAGAAACAGCCCAGAACGATGGAGCCAGCAACAATGGCTAACCCTGTATACCCTGGCGACCGGGCTGGTGGGACTGGTGTGGGCCTCGCTGTATATTCTCGGGTATGGCAAGTTTGATCTGGTCGTGCTACTGGCACTGCTTCTGATACTGTTTGGTATTTTAAGTGCCGCAGTCACGGTGCTCTCCTGCCATTTACCGATTTTTTTCGCCTACACCTACCCACAGATGTTTGTGTTTGCGGGGGTGCTGTTTATGAGCCATGAAGAGGTTTCTTCATGGCTGCTGCTTATCGTATTTATCTATCTGGCGATGCTTACCCTGATTGCCAGAAACATCAATCAACAGTTTGTGCATGCGATACGGCTACAGGTCGAGAATCGGCATTTGATTCAAACCCTGAATCAGGAAGTCGCACAGCGAGAGCATCTGATTGAGCGGCGTACCCAACAGCTGGTCGAAACCAATAGTAGCCTGGAGCAGGAGGTGCATGATCGCCGACAGGCGGAGGAGAACGCCCGCTATCAGCTGACGACATTGAACTCGGTGCTGAATGCTACTCCGGATCTTATCTATTATAAAAACTATATGGATCAGGATGGTCGTTATATCGGCTGTAACGATGCGTTTGTAAAGTTTGTCGGGCGCAGTCGTGAGGATGTTCTGAGGATGAACGATCTGGAACTGTTCGGTTCTGAAGTGGGAAATCTGTTTCGTAAAAATGACCTCAAAACCCTGGAGAAAAGTGAAACTAGCCTGAATAAGGAATGGGTCACCTATCCAGATGGACATGAAGCCCTGATGAGTACCCTGAAAACCCCCTTTTATAACCATAAAAAGCTTTGTATCGGTATCCTGGGTATCAGTCGGGATATCACCGAGTTGCAGCGCAAAGAAGATTTGCTGCAGAAGAATGAGAAAATTCTACTGCATCTTGCACACCATGACACCTTAACCGATTTACCCAATCGCCTGTTGATGATCGATCGCTTAAGCCAGTCTATCAATCGCTCACAACGTACCGGAAAAGGACTGGCCGTAATGTTTATGGATCTTGATTATTTCAAGGAAATTAATGACAGCCTGGGGCATAGCGCGGGTGACGAATTGCTGAAGGCTGTGGCAACAAGACTGAGCGGCATTATCCGCAAAGAGGACACCGCGGCACGCCTGGGCGGGGATGAATTTACCATTATTCTGGAAGAGCTGGAGGATGCCCGATATGCCTCCAGCGTTGCAGAAAAGCTACTCATCGCCTTTAAGCGACCGGTTCAACTACGTGACCGGGAAATCACCATTACGATGAGTATCGGTATCAGTGTTTACCCTGAACATGGTGTAGATACCGAGACGCTGATACGCAATGCGGATAGTGCGATGTATAAAGCGAAGAAAGAAGGACGGAATGGTTTTCGCCTCTATTCTGCCGATTTAACCCTGCGCGCGGTCGAACGAATGGGTCTTGAATCGGCTTTACGCAATGCCGTTCCGCGTAACGAACTGGTGCTGTTTTATCAGCCTCAGGTCGACCTTGCCACTGGCAAAGTGTTTGGGGTTGAAGCCCTGATCCGTTGGCAGCATCCGGAAGAGGGTCTACTCTATCCCGACAGGTTCATCGCCCTGGCGGAAGAGATCGGGCTGATCGATGAAATCGGCAACTGGGTGATCGAGCAGTCCTGCCAAAAAATCGTGCAATGGGAGCAGGCTGGATACGGTGCGCTGAATATCGCGATTAACATCTCCGGTCGGCAGTTGCTGGATGAAAAATTCGCCGAAAAAATTCGCCGGGTGATCCTGGAAACAGGATGTAACCCCAGATTTCTAGAGCTTGAGATTACCGAGGGTTATCTGATCCAGCGTCCGGAAAAAACCGTTAAGCAGTTTAATGAGTTAAGACAGATCGGGGTCCAGATTGCGATCGATGACTTTGGCACCGGTTATTCCTCGTTGAGTTATCTCAAACAGTTTCCGTTCAGTAAGCTCAAGATCGATTACTCTTTTGTGCGCGATATCCTGATCGATGCAAATGATCAGGCCATCGCCCGCGCGATCATTGCGCTGGGTAAAAGCCTGGGCCTCAGGGTTATTGCAGAAGGGGTGGAAAAGCTCGAGCAGAAAGAGTTTCTACTGGCGGAAGGCTGTGATGAGGCGCAGGGCTTCTACTATGCTCGAGCGCTGCCGGAAAGTCAGTTACTGGAATATATCAAACAGCAGCAAAAGTGATCAGGCAGCGGGTTCAGTTTCATCCAGCTGGGTCCATGCGTTCTGCCGGATTAGATCCTGAATCAGCTGGATATACTGTTCGCCCAGGGCGGAGTATTTTTCCAGTCCTTGCGCCAGCGCATGTCCTTCCAGAACCTGCTGGTTATCACGTAGCTGCTGGCGGATTTCGCGTAATTTCTGATACGCCGGATGGCGGTTCAGGGTCAGCATATAATAAGCTACAGATTCACCAACATGATCAAACTTACGAATCAGATGCGTTTTCTCGCTATCCCTGCTTTGCGGAATCAAGCCCTTGTCTTCATCATAGGTCCAGATACCGAACAGGTTATTGGCTTCGGTGGCGAAGCGTGACTGCCCCCAGGCGGATTCATTAGCAGCCTGGGCGAGGGTTAGCGAAGGCGGGATGATATCAATTTTTTGCACTAATTCTTCGCGCGCAGTGGAAAGTGTCAACGGGTTACCATGGATCTGATATTTCTGCGCCAGTTGTTTTAACCAGGCTTTTGACTTATCCGAAATGCTCTGCTGCTGATCCAGTTGCTGGGTAATCTGCTGTAATCGATCGCGCACCCCATCCAGTCGTGTGTTTTCCTGTTCAATAAAAGGTAGCAGTCTATTGATAAAGCTTTGCTTTTTGAGGCTGATATCCGGCTGTTCGACCGTCTCTTTCTGGCCTGTTGCTGGAGTCACGGACAGTTCTATCAGTTTTAGAGGAATCGAGGCCTGGTCATCGGTTGTCGGGTTTGCTGTCTCCGTTGCGACTTGATATGGGTAAGGCGGGGCATAGTAGCCTGGCTGAGGGGGATAATAATAACCCGCATAATAGTTGGGCGGCGCATAGTTGGTGTGGTAACCCTGCTGGTAAGGGTTGTTGTTGTAAGCCGGGGCGGGCGGTGCGTAATAATGAGGATAAGGCGGATACGGACTATTTTTCCAGGCCAGCAATGGTGCGCTGTAAACTGCAGCCAGTAGGATTACACCGGGCATTCGAAACGGGTGAGAGATCTGGGAGTCACGGGTTTTGAGCATGGCTTTTGCGGCCTGATTTAAATGGCGATACTATATTAGAAATTCCTAATATAGTCAATATTCGGCATACCAGCTTCCATCCTGGTGACGGATAAACCAGTTATGACTGTACCAGTGAAACTGTCCTTCCTGGGCTGCAGGCATGGTGCAATTGCTGCGATGTCGTCCGGGCTTAAGGTCGAAAGTGGGAGTGATGCTGACATTGTCTTTTTCGGTTTCAGACCAGCGCATCTCGACCGCATCGCTGCCACTAACGTAGCAGCGTAGATTGTTTCTCGAATAGCTTCCGGGCGCCAGACTGAGTTGCAAGGTGGGGCGCCAGTTTCCCAGCTCGACCAGCGGATCGCTCGGTTCAGCATGCACTACCAGCAATGGCAATGAGTTGATCTTGATGCTGAATCCCTCCATGTCGGCATACTGGGCGGCCATCGGAAAGCGTGGCAGGGCACCAAAGTTGGCAGCCGGCCAGGCCGGTCCTGAGTGCTGACCAAAGGCCGTTAATCCCATCCCCTGGACCTGAGCCATCAACGCTGGACTGTATTCGCCAAAGGTATAGGCCAGTAGCGTCGGGGCGATACCAATCTCCTGTATCAGTCGCTGCTGGGCATGTTCAATATCCTGCCCAATCCGTTTCAACCAGGCCTGATCCGTTTCATCCGATAGTTTACGGATCATGTGGAGATGAGCATGCCCGTGATTTTCAAAGCTGGCACCATGCTGCGACATTTCTCGCATCTGCTGCCAGTTCATTACACTACTGATTCCATTATCCACTTCCTGCGTACTGACAAAAACGGTAAAAGGCCAGGCGCGCTGTTTGAGCCGTGGATAGGCATTCTGATAGACCGAAATATAGGCATCATCCACCGTCAGGCTGACGCATTTCTCGGGTAACTCGCGTTGGTGACGGAGTGCAAACACCACATCGCGTAGTGCCATCACCTGAAAACCATTGTCCTGAATATATTGCAGATGATCTTCAAACTGCTTTACGCTAACACTGGTAATGGCAGGCGTCTGCTCACTGAAGTGATGATATTGCAGAATCACACAGTGGCTGGCGGCAACCACCGGTTGTGTCATCAGTAGTAGAACGAGGAAGCATAAGCGGCGGGTCATTTGTTAAGGTCTTCAGTGAAGAAAGCGCAGTTAGCTTAAAGCAGACTTGTTAAAGTGTAAATTGTAGAATAACGCCGTGTTGTACCGCCCCGTGGCTTAAACAGTAGAGAGTACCAAGATGAGTTCGGAACTGAAGGTTTTACTGGTAGATAATGGCTCGATAAAGCCGTCCGCTACTCTGCTATTACGTAAACTGGCCAGCCGACTGAGTGAAAAAAGTGGGCTGAAGATATATCCGGTATCGCTACGGCATGCCAACCGGATCAGTCGAGAGCAGCTGGACGGAAAGCCGGCGCGTACCCTGGTGCCTTTTTTGACTGAACAGCTACAGGCCGGTCATACGCAGTTTGTTCTGCTGCCGTTATTGTTTGGACAAAGTGGCGCTTTACAGGATTATGTGCCAGAGCAAATCCGTCTATTAGAGGAAGAGTATGGCGCAATTGATCTGCGTATTGCCGAAGCGGTTTATCCCTTGCCCGGCGGTGAACCGAAGCTGGTACAGATCCTGTTTGATCATATCCGCCAGCTAATGCTTCAGCATCCCGCTGAAAAACACCCTGTGGTACTGGTGGATCATGGTTCTCCGTCGGCGCAGGTGACTCAGGTTCGAGAGCACCTGGCAACACAGTTGCAGGCCTTGTTCAAGTCGTCCATTACCATTGAACAGGCGGTGATGGAGCGGCGTGAAGGTGCTGAGTATGATTTTAACGGTCCGCTACTGCAGCACTGGTTGAGTCAAAAAGCCCGCGCCGGCGAAAAAAGTGCCATTGTCGCGATGCAGTTTTTTCTGCCCGGAAAACATGCCGGTCAGGAGGGCGATATAGAGTCGATCTGTAGCGCGGTTACACACCAGTTCCCTGATTTTCAGGTCTACATTACAGCGTTGATTGGACAGCACCCCGGGCTACTGTCGATACTGCAGGCACGCTTAAAGTCTACGCTGCGTTAAGAGTCTGACCACACCGCAAACTCGTTTCCGTTGGGGTCACTGAAATGGAAGCGTCGCCCGCCCGCAAAGTCAAAAACCGGTTTGATGATATGGCCACCAGCGGTCTCAATTTTATGCAGGGTCTGTTCCAGTTCATCGCTGTAGAACACAACCAGGCAACTACCGTTTGCGCTGCTGGATGACAGCGGTGCCTTATAGAAGCCACCGTCCAGCCCCGCATTGGAAAAAGCACAGTAATCCGGGCCATAATCGGTAAACTCCCAGCTGAAAACAGTGGAGAAAAACGCTTTGGTCACGCTCATATCCTGCGCAGGAAATTCCACATAGTTAATTTTTTCATGCTGATGCATAGCGGGCACCGATGTGAGAGCTGTTATGGAGTATGAGGGTTAAATTCTAGCATAATTCTCTAGCTGGATTTGGGTGCATAACGGGCAAAAATTTCTGCTTCTGTCATGTCTTCGGTGTGGTTTGCAAAGCGGTAGTAGGAGGGCTTTTTATCGATAAACACCTGATGATCGAATACAAAGTCTGCCCTGGTATCGATCAGGCCGACCGGGATATGGTACTGCTGACTCTGTTTCAGACGGTAAAAAAGGTGGCTGCCACAGTGCGTGCAGAAGCCGCGTTCGGCCCAGTCGGAAGAATTGTAGACATTGATGTTGCTGCTGCCCTCAAACTCTACATCGGTATCACAGTCAACCACCATCAACGGTCCACCGCCCCATTTTCTGCACATATTGCAATGGCAGGCGCCAACATTTTTATGCATGGTTTTTGTGCTAAAACGAACCGAGCCACACAGGCAGCTTCCTTTCGCTGACATTGAGTCAGACATGAACTTCTCCAGAATATAGGTTAAATTAAAGTCGAGTAAGTCAGGCCAATGATGGCACAGGTCATGATGACCTTAACCAGCCCGGCTTTAAACTTGAACAGTGCGATAAAGGCAGCAATTCCTATCACTGCCGAAAACCATTCAAACGTTCCATCAAAGCCCTGAGGCCATAACACGTGGTAGGCGAAGAAGGTCGCCAGATTGAGTATCACGCCAACCACAGCCGCCGTAATACCCGTCAGTGGTGCGCTAAATTTTATATCGCCACGGGTGGCTTCGACAATCGGGCCACCCAGCAGGATAAACAGGAATGAAGGCAGGAAGGTAAACAGGGTGGCGACACTGGCTCCGGCTGCACCAGCCAGTAACAGTGCATCCGGGCCGAACAGCTGTTTGCTCCAGCCGCCGACAAAGCCGACAAAGGACACCACCATGATCAGAGGGCCCGGTGTGGTTTCGCCAAGCGCCAGACCATCGATCATCTGGGTACCGCTGAGCCAGCCATAATGTTCAACGCCGCCCTGATAGACGTAGGGTAAAACAGCGTAAGCACCACCGAAAGTGACCAGTGCTGCCTTGCTGAAAAATATCCCCATCTGGGTCAGGGTGCCATGCCAGCCAAAGTTCAGACTGAGCATGGCCATAACGGCGATCCAGATGGTTAGTCCAATCACTGCGAAAGTAATAAACCGGCTCCATTTGAACCGGGTATGTGCCGGTGCAGGGGTATCGTCATCGATAACTGCCGGGCCGTAATTTTTTGCCGAAGCGGCATGATGGGCACCCGACCTGAAATGTTCCGGTGCGATGCTGGCACCCACATAACCGATGATACCGGCGAGCAGCACGATATAGGGAAACGGGATGTTGAATGCAAAGATAGCGATAAAAGCAAACAGGGCCATGCTGCGTAGCACATTATTAGGCAGGGCTCTGGAACCAATGCGGTAGGCAGCGAACAGTACAATAGCGGTAACCGCCGGTTTAATTCCATACAGTATGCCTTCAACTGCCGGTACATTGCCAAACACCAGATAGACCCAGGTCAGTCCTATCAGAATAAACAGTGAGGGTAATACGAACAGTACACCGGCCATAATGCCGCCCCAGACTCCATGCATCAGCCAGCCGATATAGGTGGCCAGCTGCTGTGCCTCCGGACCTGGTAGTACCATGGTGTAATTCAGCGCATGTAGAAAACGATGCTCCGATATCCAGCGTCGCTTTTCCACCAGTTCCTGATGCATCATACTGATCTGTCCGGCCGGGCCGCCAAAGCTGATGAAGCCTAGTTTCAGCCAGTATACAAAAGCCTGGTAAAAAGGTATTGGGTCAGGGGCTTGTGTAACTTGACAGGTTTCAGTGGACACTTGACGTTAGCTCAGGAGAAGTAATGGATGCAAAGTGCAGTATTGTACGTTTATCACTGTCTCTAAAGCACTACATTTACAGTTATTTTAGGTCCAGCTGATGAGTAACTGAAATCAGTGTCGATTGATCAGGGTGACTACGCGCTGGGTAATAAACATAATCAGCAGTACCGCAGCAGCAAACAGATACAGCCCATAATGGATTTCAACACTGGCAATCGTGCCGAGCTTGACGGTGACAATCAAAATCGCAACGACCATCACATCCAGCATGGCCCAGCGTCCGTAATCGTGCATTAGCTTTAGTAGTGGTTGCAATCTGTGGTTGAGCTGCGGAGAGAGACTCAACAGGCGGTACAGTATCCATAATTTAGCGGCGGGAAGCAGGATGCTCAGAGCGGTTACCAGCAGGAACAGCACTATTTTGCCGTTTTCGAATAACTCCAGCACCCCCGACAGTACCGAGAAAGTAGTGCTGATGACGATCAACTGGGATACCGTCATCATCGGTGTCACAATACCTGAAACAAACAGCAGGCTGGCGATCAGTAGCAGCCAGCGTAGTTTTTTCGACTGCGACTCGGGTATGCACTGTAAGTCATCTGCGGAAGGCTTTTTCATTGAAATCTATGGGTCGGGATGATGTTCAACAATACTAAGTGATCGATATTAAAGGATGCAGGAGCCGGCAAACGGTATTTCTTGCTAAGTTAATCCCTGTTTAATGCACAATTTAGGGTCGTCAGCACCTGCTACCTCCATATCGATGCACTAATATAGTGCTTAAGTTCGTATTTTAATTACCTTATACAGTAATTCTGCTCTATTATCCGCTTCGCTGGTATGATTGCGAACCTTAAAAACTGATTTCTGATTAGCAAAATTCGACTGTCAGGGTGTTGTTTATTCACTCAAAATAGATTGGAATTTGCTGATATTGCAAAATTTTATAACCTTTACGTCGAGGAAATTAACTATGAGTGGAAATGAGTCTCGCCTGCAGGCGATTTATCAGATCACAAACCGTGAGCCCGTGCAGGTCAGCAAGCCCGAAGTAATGAATAAAATCTGGGCGACTGATGTGTTTAATCTGGCCAAGATGGAAGAGTCCATCGCCAAGAATGCCTTCAAACAGGTGAAGAACACCGTTCAGACCGGTACTCCGCTGGATCCATCCACCGCTGACGTCGTGGCCGCTGCGATGAAAGAATGGGCGATTTCCAAAGGCGCCAAGTTTTACTCTCATATCTTTTACCCGATGACCAATATCACCGCAGAAAAGCACGATGGCTTCATCGTGACCAATTCTGATGGTGCCGCCATTACCGAATTCACCGGTAGTCTGCTGATCAAGGGTGAGCCAGACGGTTCCTCTTTCCCTAACGGCAGTATCCGTATGACCAATGCAGCACGTGGTTATACCGCATGGGATCCGACCAGCCCTGCCTATATCATGCAGACCGCAAACGGTTCTACATTGATGATTCCAAGCGTGTTCATGTCATGGACCGGCGAAGCACTGGATAAAAAAATCCCACTGTTACGCTCTAACCATGCAATGAA
The DNA here is from genome assembly GCA_014382695.1 of Gammaproteobacteria bacterium. Taxonomy (GTDB): domain Bacteria; phylum Pseudomonadota; class Gammaproteobacteria; genus JACNJF01. The sequence goes on from JACNJF010000217.1 coordinate 24,394, forward strand.
CAAGGCCGCACATCGCGTGCTGTCGCTGATGGGCGAAAAGGAAATATCAACATTGAATTCCAGCTGCGGTGCAGAGCAGGAATACTTTCTGATCGACACTAATTTTGCCAATAGCCGCCCCGATCTGTTACTGGCGGGTCGAACCCTGTTCGGTGCTTCTCCTGCCAAAGGCCAGGAATTTGATGACCATTACTTCGGTGCCATTCCGGCTCGGGTACAGGTTTTTATGCAGGATCTGGAAGACAAGCTGTTCCGTCTTGGTATTCCTGCCAAAACCCATCATAACGAAGTTGCACCAGCACAGTTTGAGATTGCACCTTACTATGAGTCGGCCAACGTCGCTGCGGATCATCAGCAGCTGATGATGACGCTGCTGAAAAGTACCGCCCGCAAGCATGGCTTTACCTGTCTGTTACATGAAAAGCCGTTTGCCGGTATCAATGGTTCTGGTAAGCATGTCAACTGGTCGGTCGGCAACTCGACCCAGGGTAATCTGCTCGATCCTGGCAAGACACCACACGATAACCTGAATTTCCTGCTGTTCTGCGGCGCAGTGATTCGTGGCGTACACAAATTTGGCCCGTTACTACGTGCGGCGATTGCAACGGCCTCGAATGATCATCGACTGGGTGCGAATGAAGCCCCTCCGGCGATCCTGTCGGTATATCTGGGTGATCAGCTGGAAAAAGTCTACAAAGACATTTTGGAGGGCAAGTTGATCAAAGCGGCGGCAGCTGGCGTAATGGATCTGGGGCTGTCACAGATTCTGCACTTTGAGCGGGATCCTGGCGATCGTAACCGTACATCTCCGTTTGCCTTTACCGGTAACCGTTTCGAGTTCCGTGCGGTTGGTTCGTCACAGTCTGTATCCGGTCCGCTGGTGACCATGAATACGATGTTGGCCGATTCACTGAATTGGGTTGCTGACAAGCTGGAGATCGAACTGAAAAAGGGCTCAACCCAGACCATTGCGGTTATGGCGGTACTGAAAGAGCTGATGCAGAAGCATGGCAATGTGGTGTTTGGCGGTGATGGTTATTCTTCCGAATGGCACAGAATGGCGGTAGAAGAGCGTGGTCTGAAAAACTTGCCAACCACAGCCGATGCACTGCCGGCACTGCGTGAAGAATCGGTCAAGAAGCTGTTTGAAAGCACCGGCGTATTATCTCCGGTTGAGTTGGAAAGTCGTTATGAAGTCTATGCCGAGCAGTATATTCTGTCGATCGAAGTAGAAGCCAAACTGGTAGTCGATATGGCTAAAACCTTGATCTATCCTGCGGCTATCCGTTATCTGTCGGATCTGGCGATGGCCGCTTCCAGCATGGCGGATCTGAACGTCGAGCTGGATGATTCGATTGCACAGAAAGTTGCGGCTGAAACGAATGCGATGCTGGCTGCAGTAGCCAAACTGAGTGAAGTCATTGGCAGGCATGATTTTGCCACCACTGAAGATCACATGAAGTTCTGTGCGCATGAAATCCGTCCGCTGATGGTGGCGGTGCGTGTTCATGCAGATGCGCTGGAAGCCGAGGTGGCCGATGAACTGTGGCCTCTGCCGAAGTATTCAGAGATGCTGTTTATCAAGTAAAGAGCTCGTTATCTGAAGCAATATCAGGGTGCTGGCTTAACCGTCAGCACCTTTTTTTTGTCCGACTGTTTTATCGGGGTGATCACTGGAATTGCTTAAAACGCCAAAAGCGCTACAATTTTGCCAACTTTTTCATCTGACTAGTCGTTCAGTCACGCCCTATGCATCTGAGATTTCTTAATCCGCTTGTTCTATTACTGTTGCCAGCACTCACGCAGGCGCAGAACTGTAATCCCGGTATCCCGGAAACTACCCCGGACAACCGCTTTGATGTGCATATGGATGCGGTGGTGGTCGATAACTCGACCGGTCTGATATGGTCACGCTGTATGCTGGGTCAGCCGTGGGATGGTAAAACCTGTGCGCCTCCGAAAGCGGTGGCAACTTTTCGGGACTGGGCCGGTGCGATCAACAGCGTCAGTAGAATCACGTTAGCGGGGTTTGATGACTGGCGTCTGCCTACGCTGAAAGAGTTACGCACCCTGGTTGAGCAGCGCTGTAAAGAGCCCTCGATTAACAGCCGTATCTTTCCGGAAACGTCCCCGGCCCCATTCTGGACGCTGGACAGCTACCTCGATAATCATGAATATGCCTGGCGTATCAGTTTTGACGATGGCAATGAAAATGCCGATCTCAAGTTTATTAATTCCTACCGGGTACGCATGGTGCGCGGGCAGATGAAGCCGCAGATCAGCATCGAGGATGTGATCAAACTGGAGCCGGTGGCGATGGATTCGGATGAATTGCGCAAGGAGCGTTTGCAGCTGCGCAAGCTGTGGCAGGATGGGATCCATGACATCACCAATCCGGACATCATCAAACTGCAGAACCCGGATGAATCCATGTCCGGTTTTACGCGCAATCAGTGGGGCCGGGTGGACTGGGTTTCTGCACTCCAGTCTGGTGAAATCATTCCGAAAACCGGTTATGACAACGATCAGCCGATGCTGGAACTGGAGCTGGATATACTGCTGAAAGATACCGGGCAGATGGACTATGTGAAGTTCCCACATAAACAGCATTCGCAGTGGCTAGCCTGCTCCAACTGTCATACCCGACTGTTTCCATATAAGGCAGGTGTGGTCAATATCCGCATGGATGATGTGCTGAATGGCAAGTACTGCGGGATGTGTCATGGCAAGGTGGCGTTCAGTCCGATGCTGTGTGAACGGTGCCACAGTGTGCCGAAGCAGTCGCCGGTGAAAATAGCTGAATAAAGATGGGGTGCGCCGATGCGCACCCCGTTCTGTCTAGTCCAGATAGGAGCAGCAATAATCCGTCAGGGTGCTGACCTTCAGTTTAAAGCGTGAAGCCGCCGGGACTTCAAACGATTCGCCGCCGCTAATCGGCTGCCATTCGCTGTTGCCCGGCAGCAGCACCTGCAGTTCACCGGCCATGATCTGCATAATCTCCTTTTGCTCGGTGCCGAATTCGTACTCGCCGGGAGCCATCAGCCCGAGGGTTTTTTTAGTGCCATCGGCAAATAGTACGGTACGGCTGCTGACCTTGCCGTCGAAGTAAATATTAGCCTGCTTGATAATGCTTACGTTTTCAAATGTTGACATGCGACTATCCGTTATTGGTTAAGTGAACTTTAGCTTTCATCACCGATCCACTCGAGCTTATACAGGTCTCTTCTGCGATCCAGGTAATTTCTCACCGAGCCTTCATTCTGCAGCGTCTGCAGCTTGTCCAGATCGACATCGACAATCAGCGTCATCTCGGTGTTGGGAGTGGTTTCCGCCATGATCGCATCGTGCGGAAAGGCGAAATCTGATGGTGAAAAGACCGCCGACTGACCGTACTGTATATCCATACTGTCTACCTTTGGCAGGTTGCCGGTACTGCCTGCAATCGCGACATAGCATTCATTTTCGATTGCTCTGGCCTGTGCGCAGCGGCGTACCCGCAGGTAACCGTTTTTGGTGTCGGTCCAGAACGGTACAAACAGGATTTGCATGTCTTTTTCGGCCAGTAAACGTCCCAGTTCCGGGAACTCTACGTCGTAGCAGATGAGTACGCCGATGCGACCGAAGTCGGTATCGAACACATTCAGGTGGTTGCCGCCTTCCATGATCCATTCTTTCTTTTCATACGGGGTCGGGTGGATTTTACGCTGGTGCTCAATAGAGCCATCACGCTTACATAGATAGGCGATGTTATACAGCTCGTTATCTTCGATCACCGGCATCGAGCCGGCTATCACATTGATGTTATAGCTAACCGCCAGTTTGGAGATTTCATCCAGGATCTGTTCGCTGAACTGAGCCAGATAACGTACCGCATCGACCGCTGTTTTATGTTTATCCAGTCCCATCAATGGGCCGTTAAAAAACTCGGGGAAAAGGGCGACATCGCACTTGTAGTCGGACAGCGCATTAATAAAGTATTCGACCTGTTGTATAAAGTCTGCGACGCTTTTCATTTCACGCATCTCCCATTGCACACAACCGATACGTGCGATGGTTTTTTTGGCACCGAACAACTTGGATTTTTTCGGTTCGTAGTAAATATTGGTCCACTCAAGCAGGGTAGCAAAGCCCTCCGATTCCTTGTCTTCGGGCAGGTAACCCTTGAGCACACGCTTCACTTCAAAATCATTCGCCAGCTGAAAACTGAGGACCGGATCGTACAGTTCTTTACGGCGTACCGCCTCGATAAACTTCTGCGGGGTCAGCGTATCTTTATGCTGGCGGTAGTTGGGAATGCGCCCGCCTGCAATAATGGCGCGTAGATTCAGGTTCTGACACAGTTCCTTGCGTGCTTCATACAGGCGTTTACCCAGTCGCATATTGCGGAATTCGGGGTCTACAAATACATCGACGCCATACAGTACATCGCCCTTGGGATCATGTGTGGTCAGATACACATCACCGGTAACTTCGTTGTAGGTATGATGATCGCCAAATTTGGCATAATCGATGATCACCGCCAGCGCGACTGCGATGGGTTTTCCATTGTCATCGATACAGATTTGACCTTCCGGAAATATTTTTAACATGGAGTTGAATTTCTTGCGGGGCATGGCACCGCCCATGCGGTCATACACCCGATCCATGATGTTTTTGATAGCGTCGTAATCCTCTGGCTTGAGGCTACGCATCTTTAGTTTGACATCAGGATTGGTTAGCGAGTTGTCATCGTTAATAATCATATAAATCCATGTTTGAGTTTTTAAAAGTGTTGTTGCAGTAATTAGGTAGTAATAGAAAAACCGGGTCAGTACTGATCGTGCAGGGGCCAGGTTTTAGGCCCTGTTGCTGCCAGTCGATTGAACAGCAGACTTTTCAACGCTAACGTCAAGGATGCCTGCTAATCAAGGTTTTCGAGTAACTGTAATAGCCTATCATGTTAGCAGACGATAACAAGCCGCGGCTCTGCAAGTATGGTTTCGCAGGCTGCAGACAGATCATTGACGGCCTC